>JAODLU010000241.1 GCA_025464125.1 Microbacteriaceae bacterium
TGCTGGGGTGACGGCCATTCGTCCAATCTAGCCAAGGCTGGTTGTATCTGTACCCCGAATAAAACGCAAGACCCACGCGAACATCCATTTGACAGGGCAGACTTCGAACAATGAAGTGCATAAAGTACGCCGGCGAGTCGTTGATGGTTGGCGATTCCACTGCGCACGCCCTTCTGGAGTTCGCCGCCATCGCGTCGACAAACCAGTCGACCCAGGTGGTGCACATCCACTCACTGGCGTCCGATGGACGCTCGATCGGCACAGACATCATCGTTGGTGCAGGCGTCATGCTCCTGGCCCGCACCGTGAAATCCGATTACGCCGACCCGCCTGGTGATGGCGACGTCGAGATGATGCGCACGAGAGCACGGCTGCTGGTGGCCGACACCGGCCGCACGGCCGTCGCCTCCGAGCATCCTGACGGGGATCTTCTCGGGTCTGACTGGTCCTTCGGCGACTAGTATTTGAGGCACCTGCTCCCATCCCCCGAGCGTGTCTATTGGCGTACCCGAAGCTTCGATAACCAGTCGAGCCGGGTGACAGCCGGAAACGAGCGTCGGGGATGGGATGGTTGGCCTACGGCAGCGCCAACTCAGATATTGAGATGGATGACCGGCTCCTCGCCCATGTGCAGGCGGCCATCGTCACCAAGCTGCGCCGCAATGAACAGTTCCTGCTGACCTGGGACCACACGGTCGGCACCGGTGCCGGCCACAGCTCGATCTGGATCCATCCGGCCATTGCGCTGCATTTCCGTTACAGCGGTGGAAGGCACCCTGCGCTCAACCGTGCATGGCTCGATTCGCTCTTGTCATCGGCTAACAGCGCGGGCGGCCTGCAGATTACCCCAGAACCTCGTCAAGAAGAGTAGCGGGCGGGGGACAATTATCGCTATCATCCGGATATCCGGCGCATCTAGCCGGTGACCCCCCTAATGAGACCCATGCCCTCGGTCGACGCTCGCCAACTGCCCGGCGAATTGCAGCGCCTTGCCGAATGCATGCAGGAGCCCATCCGCACGCCGGGGGCAGTGCAGCCGCACGGCGCACTCATCGCCGCAGAGCGTGGTACCTGGCGCATCGTGCACGCCAGCGAGAACACGGACACGATCCTCGGCGTCGAGGCCCTCACGCTGCTCGGCCGACCTCTTACCGACCTTGTCGGCCCGGAGGCTGCAGAATCGTTCAGCGAGGTGCTGGATGAGAGCACCGCGTCTGCCAACCCGGTGCGCCTGACTTTTCGCAATCACCCTGTCGATGTGATCCTGCATGCGCTGGGTGACCTGGTGCTCGTCGAGTTCGAGCCGGTGCAGCTGACTGCCGAGGGAAGCACGCCGGCCGTCTTCGGCGCCATCCACCGCCTCACCAGGGCGACGACTGTGCAGGAGTTGTGGGACGGCACCGCGATCGAGATGCGCCGACTGACCGGCTTCGACAGGGTGATGGTCTACCACTTCCATCCCGACGCTCATGGCGAGGTGGTTGCAGAACAGCGGGCTGACGACATGCAGCCATATCTCGGACTGCATTACCCCGCCTCAGATATTCCCGCGCAGGCACGGGATCTTTACCTCAGCAAACTGTCCAGGGTCATCGCCAACAGCGATGTCGAGGGATCTCCGTTGCTGACGCTGGCGGACGCGCCGGGAGGGTCGACCCTCGACCTGAGCGGTGCCGAACTGCGCAGTGTTTCGCCGCACCACCTCCAGTTCATGCGCAACATGGGGCAGGCGTCGACCATGTCGTTCTCGCTCATCCAGGGCGACGCGCTGATCGGCATGATCACCTGTGCCCACCGCACGCCGCGCCGTACTCCGTTCATCCTGCGCCAGGGCCTCGAGATCCTCGCGAACCAGGTCGCACTCCAGTTGGGCTCCATGGTGGAGATCGAACGGCTGACCCGCATGGGCAAGGTGCGCGATATTCGTACCAGGCTCGTGGCGAGGCTCGACGTCGTGGAGGACTTCGTGCCGGCCCTGCTGCATGGCCCGGTCACGCTGCTCGACCTGCTTCCCGCTGACGGAGCGCTGCTGCGCCTCGGCGAGACGGCATCGTCGGTTGGTGTGGTGCCGCCCATCGATGTGCTCAACGGCATCGCGGCCCGCATCCTGGAACTGTCAGGAACGCCGACGCTCGTGTCGGATTCTCTCGCCCTCGATTACCCGGAACTCGCGACCCTGCTGCCGGCCGTCGCCGGCCTGCTGATCGTGCCACTCGGCGGTGACGGGGACTACCTTGCATGGTTCCGGCATGAGGTCGGCCAGACAGTGCGGTGGCTCGGCGACCAGTCGCCTGCGAATCGCCTGACGACGCTCTCTCCACGAAACACCTTCGCGGAATGGCGGCAGGCAGTGAGCGGTACCGCCATTTCCTGGGATGGCCTCGACGCCGAAGCCACGGAACTCGCCCGAGACCTCGAGGGTGTGCTGCTGCGCCGCACCGAATCGCAACTTGCAGAACTCGCGCTGCACGATGCGCTCACCGGGCTGCCGAACCGCCGGATGCTCATGGATCGCCTCGACCACGCACTCGAGCTCTATGCGCGGGGAGGAGAGGTGTCCCTGCTGTTCATCGACCTCGACTCGTTCAAGGGCGTGAACGACACCTGGGGCCATGCCGCAGGGGATGCGGTGATCACGCATGCGGCCAGGCAGATTGCTGCGGTCAGTCGTGCGCAGGACACCGTCGCGAGAATCGGCGGTGACGAGTTCGTCGTGCTGTGTGAGAACACCACGGCA
>JAODLU010000036.1 GCA_025464125.1 Microbacteriaceae bacterium
GCGCCCCAGCCCGCTCTGCTTGAAGCCACCGAATGGGGTCGAGTAGCGCACCGAGGAGTTCGAGTTGACCGACAGGTTGCCGCTTTCGATGCCGCGGGAGACCCGCAGTGCACGACCGAGGTCGCGCGTCCAGATGGAGCCGCTGAGGCCATACGCACTGTCGTTCGCCAGCGAGATCGCGTCGGTCTCGTCGTCGAATGGCAGCACGGTGACGACAGGGCCGAAGATCTCGTCGACAACTGTGCGGTCTGAGCGGCTGCCGGGCATGAGTACGGTCGGAGGAAACCAGAACCCCGGGCCCGCAGGGGCGCTCCCCTGGAACGCGACCTGTGAGTCGTCTGGCACGTACGACCGCACCTTCTCGAGATGCGCAGCGGCGACGAGGGGTCCCATCTCGGTCTTCTCGTCAGTCGGCGACCCAACTACAACACCCTTCACTGCGGGCTCCAACAGCTCCATGAACCTGTCGAGCGCACTTCGTTCGACGAGGATCCTGCTGCGAGCGCAACAGTCCTGCCCCGCGTTCTCGAAGACCGCGTACGGCGCCATCGCTGCAGCCTTCTCGAGATCGGCGTCGGCGAAGACGACGTTGGCGGATTTGCCGCCGAGTTCGAGCGTCACGGCCTTGACCTGCGCGGCGCATCCGGCCATCACCCGCTTGCCCACCTCGGTTGAGCCGGTGAAGACCACTTTCTTCACATTCGGGTTTGTCACGAATCGTTCCCCGACTACCGATCCCCTGCCGGGCAGCACCTGGAACAGGCCATCTGGCAGCCCCGATTCGAGCGCCAGTTCGGCGAGGCGGAGTGCCGTGAGCGGCGTCCATTCCGCGGGTTTCAGCACCACGGCGTTGCCAGCGGCGAGCGCCGGAGCGAAGCCCCAGCTGGCGATCGTCATTGGATAGTTCCACGGCACGATGATGCCGACAACGCCGAGGGGCTCGAGAAAGGTCACGTCGATGCCGCCAGCGACGGGAATCTGTTTGCCGATCATCCGTTCAGGAGCAGCCGAATAGTAGGTGAGCACGTCGCGCACATGCCCGGCCTCCCACCTGGCCTGCGAGATCGGATGCCCCGAGTTCGCGACTTCGATGGCGGCGAGATTTTCGATGTCGGCCTCGACCGCCGCGGCAAATCGTCGAAGGCCGGAGGCACGCTCGGCGGGTGCGAGTGCGGCCCACCCCCGCTGCGCACCCATCGCGCGCACTATCGCGTCGTCGACCCGCTCGAGGGAGGCGTGCTCTACGACGGCGACCAGCTCTTCGGTCGCGGGGTTCAGAACGCGGGTCGATGACTCACTCACTGGCTGCTCCAACTGCGGACGCAGACAGGAGGGCGCCGCGATACTGCCTGGCCGCGTCGACCAGTCCGGCGAAGAGCCGCAGGTCGTCGAGCTTCTGCTCGGGATGCCACTGCACGCCAACCCCGAATGGCACGCTGTCGAGCTCGACCGCTTCGACCACGCCATCCTCACTCCGGGCGGTTACTCTCAGCCCGGGCGCTACGACATCAATCGCCTGGTGGTGGTAGACCTCGACAGTGAGGCTTTCGTTGCCGACCAGGACGCCTACCTTGCTGCCTGAATCAACCTGCACCCCGACGGTCGAGAAGTCACCGTTGCCAAGCTGGTATTTGGTCGAACCGATGATGTCTGGCACGTTCTGGTGGAGGGTGCCGCCAAGCGCGACATTCAGCACCTGGGCTCCGCGACAGATGCCAAGGAACGGCAACTCGCGGCTGATTGCGGCGGTCAGCAGCGCTGTCTCCCAGCTGTCCCGCTGGGGGCTCGGCCGGTCGGTGGTCTCGTGAGCCTGCTGTCCATAGAGGGCGGGGTCGACATCCCGGCCTCCCGCGATGATCAACCCGTCGATGCCTTCGAGCACGCGCGCCGCGATCGAGTCGCTAACGGGTTGCGGTGGCAGCAGCACTGCGATCCCGCCGGCAAGTGTCACCGCCTCGAAGTAGACCTCGGGCAGAAAGGCGGCACGCACGTCCCAGATGCCGGTCTGCGCCCGCTGCCGATAGGTGGTGATGCCGATGACGGGGATGCGATCAGAAACGCTCAAAGCCGCGCACCCGCTCCCAGTCGGTGATGGCCGCGTCGTACGCTGCCACCTCGATGCGGGCGTTGTTGAGGTAGTGCTCCACGACATCCGTTCCGAAGGCTTCTTTCGCGATCCCTGACCCACCGAACAGGGCTGCGGCCTCGCGCAGCGTCGACGGCACGCGCGGTGCTGCGCTGTCGTAGGCGTTGCCCACCAGCATTGGTTCCAGTTCCAGCTCGTGCTCGATGCCATAGAGGCCGCCGGCGATCAGTGCAGCAACGGCGAGGTACTGGTTGACGTCGCCACCGGGCACCCGGTTTTCGACGCGCATGCCGAGCCCGTGGCCCACCACGCGCAGTGAGCATGTGCGGTTGTCCATGCCCCAGGCAACAGCGGTGGGCGCGAAGCTGCCCTCGACGTAGCGCTTGTAGGAGTTGATGTTCGGCGCAAAGAACAGCGTCAATTCGCGCATGGTCTTCAGTTGCCCGGCCATGAAGTGGCGGAACATTTTCGACATTCCCTGCGGGTCATTCTTGTCAGCAAACACCGCGTCGCCGTTCGTGCCTCGCAACGAGATGTGGATGTGGCAACTGTTGCCCTCCTTCTCGTTGTACTTGGCCATGAACGTGAGCGACTTGCCGTGCTTGTCGGCGATCTCCTTCGAGCCGTTCTTGAAGATGGAGTGGTTGTCGCAGGTGGTCAGCGCGTCTTCGTAACGGAATCCGATCTCCTGCTGCCCGAAGTTGCACTCACCTTTCACACCCTCGCAATACATGCCTGAGCGCTCCATGCTGACCCGGATGTCGCGCAGCAACGGCTCCATGCGCGTCGACGCGAGCAGCGCGTAGTCGGTGTTGTAATCGCTCGCAGGCGTCAGGCCGACGTAGCCCTTGCTCCACGCGTCCCGGTAGGTGTCGTCGAAGACTATGAACTCGAGCTCGGTGGCCACGTGCGCGGTGAGGCCGAGCTCGTCGAGACGCGCAATCTGCTTCTTCAATATCTCGCG
>JAODLU010000291.1 GCA_025464125.1 Microbacteriaceae bacterium
GCTCTTCCGATCTATCGACCTCTACCAGATCCACCGGTTCGATCACGACGTGCCGGTCGAGGAGACGCTAGAGGCGCTGCACGACGTGGTGAAGGCCGGCAAGGCCCGCTACATCGGGGCATCCTCGATGTTCGCCTGGCAGTTCGCGAAAGCGCAGTACACGGCAGACCTCGGCGGCTGGACCCGCTTCGTTTCCATGCAGGATCACTACAACCTCGTGACGCGTGAAGAGGAGCGGGAGATGCTGCCGTTCTGCCTCGACCAGGGCGTCGGCGTGCTGCCATGGAGCCCCCTCGCGCGTGGGCGACTGACCAGGGACTGGGATACCGTGACGGCGCGCACGGCGACGGATCCGCGCCTGGCCGAGCTCTATAGCCAGACCGAGCAGTCCGACAGGCTGGTCGCGCAGGCAGTTGCGACGATCGCCGAGGCCCGGGCTGTGCCCCGCGCACAGGTTGCGCTCGCCTGGGTCGCGGCCCAGCCGGCAGTCACATCGCCAATCGTCGGCGTGACGAAGCTCGAGCAGCTTGACGATGCTGTCGCCGCGATGGACCTGCAGCTGACGGATGCCGAACTCGCCTCACTCGCAGAGCACTACGTGCCGCACGAGCTCGCCTTCTGAACCGATTCGCACTGAACCGATCCGCACTGAACCGATTCGCAGCTACCCGGACGGTGTGGCTTTCTGCGGGTAGATCGTTTCGCCGCGCTCCAGCGCCTCGACGTATGTCGCGATCTTGCGCGCCCGCGTCTCCGCCCGCTTCACGTTGCCGATGCGAAACAGCATCGCGAATCGATTCTGTGCACTGAGAACGTCGAACATGGCGGATGCGGCTGGGTTCGCGTCAAGTGCCGCACGCAGCTCGTCTGGCACCGGAAAATCCTTCTGCCTGTATGCCGCGTCCCATCGCCCGTCAGCTTTCGCGCGATCGATTTCGGCTTGACCGGCTTCGCGCATGCGCCCAGCCGCGATCAGGCGATCCACGTGGTCGCGATTGATCTGCGACCACATGCCCTTCGGGCGCCTCGGCGAGAACGAGACCAGGTAGTGGGTCTCGTCGAGCGAGCCGGACTGGCCGTCGATCCAGCCGAAGCAGAGCGCGACATCCAGCGCCTCGGGATACCGGATGCCCGGGTTCGCCGCCGTCTTCTTGCCGAGTCTCAGCCGCACCCCGTGCGAGCCGACGGTGTTGGCCTCCAGCCACGCCTCCCACTCATCAGCCGTCTCGAATTCGAGAATCGGCTTGTCTGTGATCGCGACCATGGCTCGACCTTAGGCGGCTATGCCGTCATTCCTGCCGGTGATCGCGAGCAGGCGGGACTGCAGGGGAGCGTCGTCGGGCAGGGGAACTGGCGGCGCGTACAGGCCGCTGGCCACAAGGGTGTCGCGCTGTGGTTCGAACACCGTCCAGACGGCCGCGACGAGATCGTCGTCCAGCTTTTCCGGTGCACCGACGGCGCGAGCCAGGTCCCACGAGTGGATGGCCACATCGCTCACCTGCTCGCGCAGGTAGTCGGCGACGGGCACGGTGTCGTACGACAGCATCACCTGCGCATCGGGAGCCGCGGCATCCCACGCGGAGGTCGCCGCCAGGGAGTAGAGGCGCCACTCGGCCACCAGGTCATCGCCGAGCGGGGCGAGCTCTTTCTTCGCCTGGGTGAGGGTGCGGCCGGCCAGCAGCTGCGGAACCCATTGCTGCTCCTCGATCACATGCGTCACGAGATCGCGCACGTTCCAGTCTTCGTCTGGTGTCGGGGCGTTCCAGTCGCTGACCGCGGCAAGGCGGGTGGCGAACTCGCGGTGGGCCTGTTTCTGCAACCGCAGCCAGTCGGTGGTGGTGGTGCTCATGTCGTGCTCCCGGGTAGAAATTGCGTACCTGCTCCAACATCTTGGCGCGTTCCGGACATTCCCGTCGCACGATTAAGCTGCAAGGGGAGAGGATCGATCATGAGCGACCCGGAACGCACGAGGACAATCACGTGGGACGACCCGGCGATCGGGGCCAATCTCGCGAGGAGCATGGCTGGTCTCGACTACATCCAGGGAATGTTCGATGGCTCGATTCCGCCGCCGCCCATCCTGCACCTGATGCGCATGACCGGGGGATCCGCCGAACTCGGCAGGGTCACCTTCACCTGCGAGCCTGACGAGTCGATGTACAACCCGATCGGCACGGTTCACGGGGGACTCGTCTGCACCCTGCTCGACTCCGTACTCGGCTGCGCGGTGCACACCACGCTCGCCGCCGGCCAGGCATACACGTCGCTGGAGATCAAGATCAGCTACCTGCGCCCGGTGCTCGCGACATCCGGCACGCTCATCGCGGTCGGCACAGTAACGAAGCCAGGCAGCCGTGCCGCTTTCGCCGAGGGAACCGTTCACGACGCGAGCGGCAAACTCGTGGCGACGGCGAGCAGCACGCTCCTCGTATTCCCGGTGTGACGTTCGTAGAATTGACCTCCACAGGATGGGGCCGATGAGCGAACACGGGCACGATCACTCGCACGGCTCCGCCAATCGCGGTCGCCTCGGCATAGCCATCGGCATCGTTGCCGTCGTGCTCGTCGTCGAACTGGTTGGCGGCCTGCTCGCGGGTTCCATCGCCCTGCTGGCGGATGCCGGCCACATGTTCTCCGACCTGATCGGCCTGGTCGTGGCGCTCGTCGCCACCATCATGGCTGCGCGCCCGGCCACGGACTCCCAGACTTTCGGACACCGTCGCTCCGAGGTTTTTGCGGCCTTCATCAACTCGGCGATTCTCATTGCTGTGGTCGTCTACGTGACCGTTGAGGCCGTCGGCAAACTGGTCGCCCCAACCGCCGAGCACGTGGATGCCCCGCTCATGCTCATCATCGCCGTGGTTGGCGCGATCGCGAACACCGCTGCGCTGCTGGTGCTGCGCGGCGGCAAGGGCGACTCGATCAACATGCGCGGGGCATATCTCGAGGTGCTCGGCGACCTGATCGGATCGTTCGCAGTAATCGTGGCCGGCGTCGTCATCCTGCTCACGGGCTTCGAACGGGCGGATGCGATCGCCTCGCTGGCGATCGCCGCGCTCATCCTTCCGCGTGCGCTGTCACTGCTGAGAGACGTCGTTCGGGTGCTCAGCCAGTCGACGCCCAGGGGTACGGATGTCGCACTCATCCGTGAACACGTGCTCGCGAAGCAGGGCGTGGTTTCCGTGCATGACGTGCATGTCTGGTCGATCAGCCCCGGGTCAGACGTTTTCTCGGCCCACGTGGTCGTTGAGCCGAAAGTGTTCACCGAGGGTCGCACTGACGTGCTGCTCGACGAACTGTCGAAGTGCCTGGCCGACCATTTCGACGTCGAACACTCCACGTTCCAGCTCGAGCCTGCCGAGCACGCAGACCACGAGGTCGAGCAGCACCGCTGACGCGCTGCTGCGCCCGCGGGTCGCGCCCGCAGGCCGCGCCCCCGCGACTCGCGGGCCAGCCCCCGAACCCTCGGCTCCCGCCCCCCCACGAGCCCCCCAGACCCGCGAGTCGTCGAAGTTGGTGCCGGCCGTCACCCGTTGGAACGATA
The DNA here is from genome assembly GCA_025464125.1 of Microbacteriaceae bacterium. GTDB lineage: Bacteria > Actinomycetota > Actinomycetes > Actinomycetales > Microbacteriaceae > Lacisediminihabitans. Next base: position 3,545 of record JAODLU010000291.1, read on the forward strand.
TTCGACGACTCGCGGCGTCGACGCGACCCATTAACGACCGAGGGGGCCTCCGCCGAAGCGAAGACCCCCGAGAAACAGTGGGTTACGGCTGCAGGTCGACCTGCAGGTCGATGGTGATGGTCACGTCGTCGCCGAGGGTGAATCCACCGGCCTCGAGTGCCGCGTTCCAGCTGACGCCGAACTCCTGGCGGTTGATCACGGTCGACACGGCTGCGCCGGCCTTGGTGCGGCCGTAGTCGTCGGTGATGACTCCGCCGAACTCACCCTTCAGGGTGACGGGAAGGGTGACGCCGCGAAGCGTGAGGTCGCCCTCGATGGTGAGGTCATCGCCCTTGAGGGCGATCGAGGTGGACTTGAACGTCATGTTGGGGTGTGCCTCGACGAGGAAGAAGTCGCTCGTGCGGAGGTGGTTGTCGCGGTCGGCCTGCTTGGTGTTGACGGAGGCAACGTCGACGGTGGCTTCGATGGTCGTGTCGTTGGGGTTCTCGCCGGTGACGACGGTGACATCCCAGGTCTCGAAGGTGCCCTTGACCTTGCTGATCTTCAGGTGCTTGACGCTGAAGCTGAGTTCGGAGTGTGTTGGGTCGAGCTTCCAGGTGCCGGTGCGGTAGTCGGGGTGAGTCTCAATGGTGTTGGTCATAGACATAGCCAATCAGGTTGACGCGTCATCTATTCCACAAATGGGTGACATGTCACAAAAAGTTTTCCCAATTCCCAGCAAGCGCAGCTCAGCGAACCAGCAAGCGCGGCTCAGCAGACCAGCAGGCGCGGCTCAGCAGACCGGCAGGCACGGCGCCGCGCGTCAGGAAGGGCGAACGCCCGGCGACACGGTGAGCGCCGGATCCGTCTGCGCAAGCGAGCCGAGAACGCCTTCGATGCTCGCCATAACCTCGGATGACAGCACCACCCCG
>JAODLU010000297.1 GCA_025464125.1 Microbacteriaceae bacterium
CGGGGTGGTCCGCCAGCCCCAGCCGCGCGCTCGGGTGGTCGCGTGCCTGAGCGGCGCAGTCGGGCGAGATGCAGGCATTTTTGTTCACGGATCAGGACATTTGCGCGACACGCCGTATCCCGAAGTCGCGTGGACGGCGTGTCGGGCCGGATCTCCTGATCCGCGAAAATGCGGGGCGCAAAAACGCGGAGCGCGGCAGGCGGGAGGTGGGGCGCGAAAAAGCGGAACGTGCGGCGCGGAGCGCGGGACGAACTCCCGGCGCCCGGAACGCTGGCGCGACCCAGGCTGGAGGGCTAGAAGTCGATGCGGGGTTCGTAGCCCGCATCGATGAGGTGTCCGAGCACACGCTGCACGTGCTCAGGGCCGCGCGTCTCGAGGCTGAGTTCGATCTCCGCGTCGCTGATCAGCGCGTTTCGGCCGTGGCGGGTATGCAGAACCTCGACCACGTTCGCGTTCGCCTCAGAGATGAGCTCGGCGACGCGCGCCAGCTGCCCTGGGCGGTCGGGCAGGGTCATGCGGATCTTGAGGTACCGGTCGGATGCCACCAACCCCCTGGAGATGATCTTCTCCATCACGAGGGGGTCGATATTGCCGCCGCTGAGGATCGCGACCGTGGTTCCTGAGTTCGTGATCTTGCCGGTGAGGATGGCGGCGACGGCCACGGCGCCAGCCGGTTCGACGACGAGCTTTGCCCGCTCGAGAAGCATGAGCATCGCCCGGGCGATGTCGTCGTCGCTGACGGTGACCACGTCATCCACCGCGTCTTTGATGATCGCAAAGTTCAGGATGCCCGGTTTGCTCACTGCGATGCCGTCCGCGATCGTCGGCGACGTCGCGATCTCGGTGGAGACGCCGTTGCGCAGCGAAACCGGGTAGGCGGCGGCATTCGCGGCCTGCACCCCGATGATGCGCACGGTTCTGCCCTCGGCGGCGAAGCGCTGCTTCAGCACGCTCGCAACGCCGGAGATGAGTCCGCCCCCACCGATCGGAACAACGACCGTGTCGAGGGTGGGAACCTGGTCGAGGATTTCGAGACCCAGTGTGCCCTGGCCGGCCACGACATCCGGATGATCGAACGGTGGGACGAGCACCGCACCGGTGGCCGCAGCGAACTCGGCGGCGGCGCGAAGAGGCTCTTCGACGCTGTGGCCGCGGAGCACGACCTCTGCGCCGTACTTGCGGGTGGCCTGCAGCTTCGGCAGCGCGACGCCGACGGGCATGAAGATCGTGGATTTGATGCCGAGTTCCCGCGCCGCGAATGCGACGCCCTGCGCATGATTGCCAGCCGAGGCCGCCACGACGCCACGCGCCTTTTCATCGTCGGTGAGCTTGGCGAGCAGGTTGTATGCGCCGCGGATCTTGTATGAGCCGGTGCGCTGCAGGTTCTCGCATTTGAGGTACACGGGTGATCCGAGCAGTTCCGCGAGGAAATTGGAACTCTCCATCGGGGTGACTGATGCTGCATGTGCGACCACCGTGCGCGCGGTCTCGAACTCGGCGAGCGTCGGGCCCGCCAGGGTTAGGTCAGGCATCTCTGAGGGCATCCTTCAGATCGGGTTCACGATTGGCGCGCCACTGGCCACTCGCGACGTAGGTGACCATCACGTTCAGGGTCGCAACTACCGGCACCGCGAAAAGCGCACCGGGGATACCAGCGAGGAAGCCGCCGGCCGCCACCGCGAAGACAACAGCGAGCGGATGCACCTTCACCGCTGTGCCCATGATGAACGGCTGCAGCACGTGCCCCTCGATCTGCTGCACAAGAATGACGATCGCCAGCACGATGAGCGCGGCGAGCGGATTGATGTAGATCAGTGCGACGAACACCGCGAGCACACCGGTGAAGACCGCACCGATCACTGGGATGAACGAGCCGAGGAACACGGCTATCGCGATCGGGATCACCAGCGGGAATCCGCCGAAGACGAGCCCGAGGATCCAGGCGCCGAGGCCGATTCCGACCGCGTCCACGAAAGCGACGAAGATCTGCACGCGAACGAAGTTGGTGAGGGTCACCCAGCCAGCCTTGCCTGCACCCTGGATGGCCGGTCGGGCTTTCTTCGGGAAGAGGCGGGTGAACCAGCCCCAGATGCCTTTGCCGTCGATGAGCATGAAGAGCGTGGCGAACAGCGTGAGCAGGATGCCCGCCAGCACATGCCCAGCCGACGAGCCGACCGAAAGCGCGCCGGAGAGCAGTGCCTGGCTGTCTTTCTGCAGGGCAGCGAAACCCTGGCCGATGTATCCATTGATGTCGGCGTTGGTGAGGTGAAGGGGTGAGTCGAGCAGGTACTGCTTGAAGTTGGCGTACGCCTCGATGCTCTGCTTCTGCAGGTCGGGGAAACCGCTGCGCACCTGGAAAACGACCAGGATCACGAGCCCTGCGACCACGGCGATCAGCCCGAGTTCGGCCAGCGCGACCGCGGCCCATTTCGGCCAGCGATGCCGCACCAGGAACTGCACGAGGGGAACGAGCAGCGCGGCCAGCAGGAGGGCGACCATGAAGGGCACGACGATGTCGTGCAACTGGATGATGAGCCAGACGAAAGCGGCAAGCACGCCGAGGATCACGAGGATGCGCCACGACCAGGCGCCGGCGATGCGGACACCGACGGGGAGGGTCGCGTCTGCCTGCTCTCGAGCGACGCGAGCTTCGACGGATGCACCCATCACGCTGCGCTTCAGCTTGCTTTTTTGCTTACCCAGGGCCATTCCGCAATTCTACGATGGCCCTGTATGCGCCGTACGGAATGCACTCATGCCGTACGCGGCGCGACCGACACCGGCTGGCCAGTGAAACGCAGGTGCACCGTCTGGCCGACTTCGAGCAGGATGCCGGTTTCGTGCTGGATCGAGACGAACTCGCCGCCGTGCAACTCCACCCGAGTGCGTCGCAGGGAGCCGAGGAAACTCGAGGAGATTACC
>JAODLU010000304.1 GCA_025464125.1 Microbacteriaceae bacterium
CCGTTGGCGAAGCGGAAGGCGAGGATGTTCTGCGCAGGTTCCTTGCCGAGAAAGTGATCGATGCGAAAGATCTGGTGCTCGGCGAAGGTCTCGTGCAGCTTGGCATTCACCTGCACTGCACTCGTGAGGTCCGTACCGAATGGTTTTTCCATGATGATGCGTGAACGCTCGACCAGCTGCGCTTCGCCCAGCATGGCGACGACAGCCAGGGCTGCCTTTGGCGGAACGCTGAGGTAATGCAGCAGCATCGTGTCATCGCCGAGAAGCTGCTGCGCCGCGCCGACCGTGGCTGCGAGCGCCTGCGGCCCATCGCCCTGCTTCACGTAGGTCAGTTGCGACGCGAATTCGTCGAGCTGCTCGGCTGAAAGGTGGCGATTGCTGAACTCGGTGCATGCCGCGATGGCGAATGCGCGAAAGCTTGCGTCGTCGAAGTCCTCGAGCGATGTTCCAACAACTCGGATGCTCGGGGCCAGCGAACTGAGCATGAGGTGCGCAAGCCCTGGCAGCAGTTTGCGCCGTGCCAGGTCTCCGGTTGCTCCGAAGAGCACGATCACGTGTGGGGCGATAACTGAGCTGAGGTCGAAGTGGTCGCCGTGTGCTTCGGGTGTGGTCATAGGCGATGATCCCAGTGCGGATGTTGGCGAGGTCTCCAGAAAATCGAACCGTCACGAACACTTAACACAATGTGCGTTTTCGCCGGACGCGAAGCCCCAGGTGGCAGTTTGAGCCCCTGTATTTACCGCGTTTGCCCCCATGTGTGTGCGTGGCACGACTGCGAGACTGCGAGCATGCGAGTGGCAATAATGGCGGCCGTCACCACAGCACTTGGCGCGCTCGCGCTTCTTCTCCTCGCCGGCTGCGCGCAGGCGGGGCCGTACGGTTCGCCAGATGCCGATGCCATCATGAGGGCATTCACGGCTCGCGCGACATATCCCACCGCAGTGCAGAACTATGAGTACTACTTCGAAGATTCTGTTGCCGCTGTCGCGCCAAAGCGGTGCAGGGACCTCGCGATGCTCGGAATAGGCCCGGTGCGAGCCAGTGAGCGCGACGACCCGCACGACTACATCCGCCAGAACAACTGGGACATCGCAGGCGCCGACTATGTCGGGGTGCGAGTGTTTGCCTCACCAGCACTCGCGAAGAGTTTCATGGCAGATCTCACCGCGACTGTCGCGAGCTGTCCATCATGGGCAGGCGTGTCAGGTGTCACGCACTCCGAAGGGCCACCCGAGACAGGCGTGACTCACGGATGGCGCACGCTCGCCTTCTCGCACGATGACAGCCCGACTGCCGCAGCGGGTGCTGCTCCCGCGTCCGCCGCGCTCATCGCGGCGAAGGGCAACCTGCTCGTGTTCGCCGTAGTGCCGGGCGACGGGGACCTGGCGGCTGTTGTCGGCACAGCTGCGTCCAGCATTGAGCGCTGAACCTCAAGCGATGAGTCAAATTGCGTCAACGTCAACACCTTGCCAGCGGCTTTTCGCCCGCGTACCAAGGAGGCATGAAGCGCATCAGCTACGCCGGAAGCACAGTTCTGACCGGGGACGATATCGCCGACGCGGTCGTGCAGTATGCGGCCGCTCTCGCGCGCGAAGAGAAATCGGCCGCGATCGACATTCCCGCCGTGTCTGAGGATGGTCGGCTCATTACGGCGAACCTTTTGATTGGGCCAGCCAGCCAGCTTGTGGTGATTCCGGAAGACACGTCGTTCGACGAGATCATTGACGACAAGATCGTCGCATCCTTCACTGCGGAGACCCGCAAACTCGCTGGCCCGCTTCCGCGAGCCAGCGAGCCAGACGACGATGCAGGTTCCCTGCTCACAGACATCGAGTATCCAGGCAGCGGCACCGGGCAGTGACAGCCTCCGGCCGCCAGCTCTTTAGGCTGCTGGCTGCGGCGGGAGCTTCGTCGCTGCGCTGACCTTGTCGACAACGTCAGTGACCTTCTCGGTAGCGGTCGGGAACTTGTCCTTCGCGAAGTCGCCGACGTCAGAAACGGTCTTCTGCACGCGCGGGCTGTTCCAGGCATCCGTGGCCTGCTTTTTGATCTTTTCGTAGCCGGCTCGGCCGGTCCTGACGCCGATGATGTATCCGACGCCTACTCCGATGAGCAACATCAATTTTCCTGGCATGACTGCATCCTTTCCCGGGGGTGAAGTTCGTCACGGTACGCGGGCTGGGTCGAGTGCGACAGGGGAGGCTCACGTCATTCTGGTGGGGCGCCGGGCCTCTAACCGGTGAGCGCTTCGACGACTTTCGCAATGCGCCTGGTTCGGGTATCTGCACCTTTCGCGCTCTCGACCGCCACGACGTGGGCCTTGCGCTGGGATGGCGCGAGGGCATCGAAAGTGGCCATGGCACCAGGCGCTGCAGTGATCGCATTGGCAAGATCCTGTGGCAGTTCGACAGTCCGGGGTGCAGTGTCGATCTCGATTGTTACGTCGATCGGGTCGCCTGCCACCAGGCCCGATGCCGCGCGATGCTCGGCAGCAAATGGCGCCATCGATTTGCCATACATGCTGCCAAGGGTTGTGCGATAGCTGTAGTCGCCGATGCTGATCGTTACTGCAGGCTTCTTCGACCCGCCGAGCGCTGTGACGACCTCATCGGGAATAACGATGCCGGTGGCCTTCATTCCCGGCGCCTGGAAGAGTGTGGTTGAAAAGCGTTCCGGCA
>JAODLU010000329.1 GCA_025464125.1 Microbacteriaceae bacterium
CGACGTCATTCGGGTTGCTGCGGGCGAGGAAGCTGTATGGGCGGTGCTCCGCGTTCAGCCGGGTGAGGGTGCCGCTCGCCACCATCTCGCGCGTGAGGCGGTCGAACTCCGCTGCCGATCCGTCGCACCACACGACAGAGTCTGGCTGCATGATGGCGGCCATCTCGGCGACCCAGTCGACCACGCTCTGCGCAGTGCCCTCCGGGGCTGAATACGAGGCGGTTGTCGTTCCGGCAGAGGCGACGGTGCCACCGGATGCGGTGGTTCGCGTGGGGGTGATTGTCATGAAATCGTCCGTCCTCGTGGAAAAAAATCTGTCCTGCACTCCACAATGCGACCTTTTCCTGCGTATTAGGCAGAAACGGGGTGGAAAAAACCCCCGATCTTTCACTAATGTCAATTCAATGACTGATCTTGCAACTCTTGGGCAGCGAATCCGCTATTTCCGCACCGAAGCCGGGCTGACGCTCGACCAGCTCGGAGCGACAGTCGGAATCGCTGGCAGCCAGCTGTCCCTGATGGAGAACGGGCGACGCGAACCCCGCCTTTCACTGCTTCAGGGGATTGCTTCGACAGTGGGCGTCGAAGTGTCCGAACTGCTCGACGAGAAGCCACCGACGGCGCGCGCAGCACTCGAGATCGACCTCGACCGCATGCAGAAGGGCGCCGTCTACCAGGGGCTCGGGCTGCCAGCCATCCGTCCCGCCCGAACGATGCCAGACGACACCCTGGAGGCGCTCGTCGGGCTGCATCAAGAGCTTGCCAGGCGTGCGCGCGAAGCGATCGCCACCCCGGAGGAGGCTCGCCGCGCCAACACGGAGCTGCGCCAGTACATGCGAACGCAGGACAACTACATTCCGGCGATCGAGGAGCTGGCAGAGGAGGCAGTGCGCGGTGTCGGGCACACGGGTGGTGCCCTGACTCACCGGTCGGTGAACCTGATGGCTGAGCGTCTTGGATTCGAACTCATTTTCGTGAACGACCTTCCGCATTCCACACGGTCGGTCACCGATCTCGAGAATGGCCGCATCTACCTGCCTCCGGCGTCCATCCCCGGTGGCCACGGCCTTCGGTCGATGGCGTTGCAGGCCCTCGCCCATCGCATGCTCGGTCACACTAAGCCCGAGAGCTATGCGGAATTCCTGCGCCAGCGCCTCGAGATCAACTACTTCGCAGCGGCAGCACTCATGCCGCTGAAACAGTCGGTCGAATTCCTGACCGAGGCGAAGAACGATCGCAATCTCGCGGTCGAAGACTTCCGCGATGCGTTCGGCGTTACCCACGAGGCGGCGGCCCTGCGTTTCACCAACCTCGCGACCGCCCACCTCGGCATGCCAGTGCACTTCCTGCGGGTTGGGGAGGATGGCGCCCTGTACAAGGGTTACGAAAACGACGGGCTGCAGCTGCCAACCGATGTCACCGGCTCGACTGAGGGCCAGCTCGTGTGCCGGCACTGGAGTGCGCGCGAGGCCTTCGGGCGGCAGAACCGAACCACCGAGTTCTACCAGTACACAGACACGCCGACGGGCACGTACTGGTGCTCGACACAGACGGGCACCGCATCGAACGAGGAGTTCTCGATCACTTTCGGCGTTCCGTTCGCCGACGCGAAGTGGTTCCGTGGTCGCGACACGACGAACAGGGCGCAGTCCCGCTGCCCCGACGAAAGTTGCTGCAGGCGACCGGCAGACGACCTGTCGAAGCGTTGGGCGCACACGGCATGGCCAAGTGCCCGGCTGCACGCGCACATCCTCTCGCCACTGCCGTCTGGCACATTTCCCGGGGTCGACGACACCGAGCTCTACGCGTTTCTCGACGCCCACTCGACGAGCAGCAGCGACTAGGCGGCTAGCCGAGTTGTCGTGCGGCCTCGGCTCCCGCCTCGCGCAACCAGCGGGCCGGGTCAGCCATGGCCGAACCCGTCGAACCGGCCAACTGGCTGAGCGACAGGCTCCAGGCGCGGGTTGCGTCGGGCATCCGGGGCTCAGCATCGAGCAGGCCGGCGACAACGCCAGTCTTCATGGCCAACCCTGACGCCAGCCGCAGCACCTGCCCGACCACCTTGCCCTCGCCGGATGTCGCGTCGAATCGCCCTTCGCCGGTGAGCAGCACGTCCGCTTCGGTGACCGCAGCAGGCAGCCCTGTCGCGCGCGCGATGTAGTCGGCGCCTGACACCATGCCCGCGCTCCACGCGGCGAGGAAGCCGTAGCCCGTGCCGCCAGCCGCTCCCGCGCCCGGCACCGTCGGATCGCCGCCGAGCAACCCGGCGAAGTGGGCCAGCGCCAGCTCGAGCTTCAGTACTTCGGCATACGAGGCACCTTTTTGCGGCCCGAAGACTGCAGCAGCACCGCGCTCGCCAAGCAATGGCGACGAGACATCGCTGAGCAGCAGGACACCTCCGCTCGGCGGAGGGATGAGCTGGCTGATGTCCAGCGCACCGATGCTGGCGAGCCCGCTTCCGCCCCTCGGCAGGTGCTCGCCGGATGCCTGGCGAAGGCCGAGTGCCGAGAGAGCTCCAGCGCCGCCATCGGTTGAGGCTGAACCCCCGAGTCCGATAACCAGGCGCTGGATGCCCGTGCCGAGTGCAGACTCGATCACCTCGCCGAGCCCGTAGGTGCTCGCGCCGAGCGGGTCGGGCGACGACATGAGGGGGAGTCCGCTGACCTGTGCGAGCTCGACCACCCCCGTGCCACCAGGCAATTCGATCCACTCGCCTCGCACCAGTCGCCCGTCCGGGCCTTCCACCTGGCCGGCACTTCGCCGCACGGCTCCTGGCACCGCGGCCTCGATCGCGTCGAGCGTGCCCTCCCCGCCATCGGCCTGGGGCAGTTCTGTGATGTGGTCATGCGGTCGCACCGAAAGCCAGCCTTCGGCGATCGCTGCTGCTGCCTTTGCTGCCCCGAGCGTGCCCTTGAACGAATCCGGGGCGATCACCACTTGCAACTGCACGATCAATACGCCTGAGGCTGGGTGAAGAGGCCCTGTGGGTCATAGGTGGAGCGCACCTGTGCAAGCCGCGCAGCATTACCGGCGAAGTACGACACCGACGGGCTGGTCAGTGAGTCGTCAGCGTAGTTGACGTATGCGCCGTCGCCCCACTTCGGGCTGAGCGCCGTTCGGAAGCCGCGCACATACGCGTCGAGGGGCGCGGGATCGGTGCCGTCGGGGAACGTCGCCGTGTATTGCACGGTCATCAGGGCAGCGCGGTGCGGGAATGCTGTCGCATCTGCCGCGATCGTCGCGACGGCACCGCCGAGGGCGTCCATTGAGATTCCACCCTCGCGGATACCTGCAACTTTTCCGGCGGCGGTGACCTGCGCGACGAGGGTCGCGATGCCGGCGTCGTCGAGGGCGACATAGCCGATGTGCGAGGTGGCGGAGAATGATTCGCGCACCAGTGTGACTCCTGGGACGTTCGCGCACTGCGTCACAGACAGCCCGGCGCAGCCCGCGTAACTCATCATCGCGTCATGGTAGCTGTGCTCAGACGAGCCGTTGTGCGATGGCTTACCAGCGCCAGCCAGGAAGGGTGCGAGCTGCGCCGCGAGCTGGTTCGGGTCGCCGAGCCAGGTGCCCGAGACGAAGAGGCCAGGTGCGCCCTTGTACTTTGGGCCGTTGAGAAGCTTGGGCGTCGACCACAGTTTCGGGTCAGCGGTCGGTGCCCACGCCTGCCAGGCCTTCACCACTGCGGCCGCTGACGAGAACGGCCAGCTGAGTGAGAACATCGTCACATCGGGCGCTGGCTGC
>JAODLU010000339.1 GCA_025464125.1 Microbacteriaceae bacterium
AGCGTTCAAGCACATGGCCCTCACCAAGAGTCGGGCGCCGGGTGGGTTGCTTGCAACCCACGAGACCGTGCAGCGTGACTTCGCCCAGTGGAAGAACAAAGCCGACTCCGCAAAGGCCTTCACCTACCGTGCGTTCGAGACCATCTACGACCTGGTGCAGCGTGGCGAGACTGCTACGCCCGACCAGGAAGCCGACTGCAGGATGGCGGCTACGCAGGCTGCATTTCTCGCCCCCGAGCTCACCCAGGCCGTGTACCTGATGTCTGGCAGCGAAGGCCTTCGCAATTCTCCGGACAACGTGATCCAGCGAGCATTCCGAGACGCCCACGCGGCTTCCCAGCACGCGCTGACCGCGCAGTACGTGTATGTGGAGGCCGGGCGTATCTACCTCGACACTCCCGGTATGCAGGAGACTCACTACCGGATCCTCGATCACATCTTCGCCCCGCCACTGCCGAAATAGACCTTCGAAGCAGGCGGTAACGACACAGAGTTACACCCAAACACCACGTATTGCAAAGGAGCAACATGGCTAGCGAAGACCTCACATTCGAGGAATACATGAGCGTGCAGAAGGCGTTCACCAACTACTCGCGTGCGATCGACGACCGCAACTGGGACCAGCTCAATGACGCCTTCGCGCCTGAAGGCGTGTTCACGATGACGACGGGCGACAGCTTCGCTGGCGTCGAGGCGATCAAGGCGACTCTCAGCGGATTCAGCGCAACGGGTGGCATGCCCTATCGCTACCTGCACATGGTTTCAAATGCAGCCTTCTGGAAAGAGGGCGACGTGATTCACTCGACCTCCAACTGGACCTATCTGATTCGCCGCACCCCGGACGAGAACAAGCCCACCATGAACATGGAGACGTGGGACGCATGGGGCGTCGGATCCGTCGGCACCTACGCTGACCGTCTCGAGAAGTTCGACGGCAAGTGGCTCTTCACCGACCGCAGGATCTTCAACTGGGAGTTCGCAGAGCCGACCGGCCTGTAAGCCCAAGGCCGTGGAGGTCGCCGGCCCGCGCCACGCGCGGGCCGTAGGATGAATCAGCCATGATCCAGACCATCGACCTCCGCGGTCTCAAGCCATCCCGCGCCGAGCTTCTCGGCCTGGTTCCCCGGTCCACCACCGATGTCTCGGCGGCTACTGCCGCAGCATCCGAGCTCATCACCGATGTGCGTGCGCGCGGCGAAGACGCACTCCTCGACCAGGCGGAGCGATTCGATGGCGTGCGCCCGAAACACGTGCGTATCGACCCTGCCGCCATCGGTTCAGCGGTGCGCATGCTCGATCCGCTTGTGCGCGATGCGCTTGAAGAGGCGATAACCAGGGTGCGTGCCGCTTCGCAGGCGCAACTCCCGGTTCCCGGGGTCACGGATTTCGGCAACGGTGCACAGGTCATCCAGCGCTGGATGCCCATCAATCGTGTTGGGCTGTACGTGCCAGGAGGCAAGGCCGTCTACCCGTCGAGTGTCGTGATGAACGTCGTGCCGGCGCAGGTGGCCGGAGTCTCTGCCATTGCTCTCGCTTCCCCTCCGCAAAAGGAGTTCGACGGCTCGGTGCACCCAACCATCCTCGGCGCAGCCGGCCTGCTCGGGGTTGAGGAAGTGTATGCAATGGGCGGCGCTGGAGCGGTCGGCGCCCTTGCATATGGCGTTTCGAGTCTCAGCCTCGATCCAGTGCAACTCATCACCGGCCCAGGCAATGTCTACGTCGCCGCAGCGAAACGCCTGGTGCGTGGCCAGGCGGGCATCGACGCTGAAGCTGGCCCGACCGAGATCCTGGTCATCGCGGATGCCTCGGCCAGCCCCTTTTTCGTTGCGAGCGACCTGGTCAGCCAGGCTGAACACGACGAACTCGCCGCTGCGGTGCTGGTCACTGATTCGCCTGCTTTCGCCGAACGGGTTCTTGCCGAGCTCGAGCGCATGATTCCCGCAGCTCACCACTCCGCACGCATCGAGGCCGCGTTCCGCGGCCCGCAGTCTGCGGTGGTTCTCGTTGACGACATGATCGGAGCCGCTGGATTCAGCAACATGTACGGCCCTGAGCATCTCGAGATCCAGACAGCAGAGCCCGGTGCTGTGCTTGACCTCATCGACAGCGCAGGCGCCATCTTCCTCGGTGAGAACTCGCCGGTCAGCCTCGGTGACTACCTTGCCGGCTCGAACCACGTGCTTCCCACGGGCGGGCAGGCAAGATTCACTCCTGGACTTGGTGCATACACGTTCCTTCGTCCCCAACAGGTCATCCGCTATGACCGCACCGGGCTCAAGGCCGTGCAGTCGAAGATCGTTGCACTGTCGACGGCAGAAGACTTCCCGGCGCACGGTGCAGCAATCACTGCCAGGTTCGCGCAGGGCTGACGCGCGCCTAGCCGCCCCGCGGGCGCCGACAGCTATCCTGAAACCACTATGTTCTGTCCGTTCTGCAGGTATCCAGACTCGCGCGTGATCGATTCCCGCACCAGCGACGACGGCTTGTCTATCCGCCGCCGCCGCCAGTGCCCCGAGTGCAACCGGCGGTTCAGTACGACGGAGACCGCAAGCCTCAACGTCGTCAAACGCAGCGGGGTCGTTCAGCCATTTAGTCGCGAAAAGATCGTCTCCGGTGTACGGAAGGCCTGCCAGGGTCGACCGGTCACTGACACCGACCTGGCACTGTTGGCCCAACGGGTGGAAGAGACCGTGCGGGCGACCGGCGTCTCCCAGATAGACGCGAACGACATCGGCCTCGCGATTCTCGTCCCTCTCCGTGAACTCGATGAGGTGGCGTACCTGCGGTTCGCCAGCGTGTACCAGGGTTTCGATTCGCTGGAAGATTTCGAGGCGGCGATCACCCTTCTCAGGGTCGAGCACGACGCGGCAGCTACGGAAGGCTAGGCGCTGCCGCTAGCCTGACAGCAGCATGTATCGACTCCTCTTCGCCCTCGTTCTCTCGCGTCTCGACCCGGAGAACGCGCATCACCTGGCGATGCGGGTGATCAGGGTGCTCCCGATCATCGGCGTCGGCTTCCTAGTGCGAGGCTTCACGGCGCCTCATAAGTCTCTTGCGGTGCAGGCACTCGGGCTGACTTTCGCCTCGC
>JAODLU010000342.1 GCA_025464125.1 Microbacteriaceae bacterium
CTTGTACTCGTACTTCTCGTTGTCGATGTTCTCTTCTGAACCGGCCCGCGCGACGTTTTCGATGAGCTCGTAGCCCGCGTAGACACCCCAGGTCGGCGAGGCAGTTGCAGCGATGGCCGCGCGCACCTTGTATGCCGGCACCCCGCCGAACTGCAGGTACTGGGTCAGGATGTCTGGCGTGTTCACGAAGAGGTTCGGCCGGAAGAATGTCGCAGAGTCGTGCGAGATCTCGCCCAGAAACTCCTCGAGCTCCCATTTGAGGTTGCGCCAGGTGAAATATGTGTACGACTGCTGGAAGCCCACCTGGCCGAGGCCGTCCATCATAGCTGGCGCGGTGAACGCTTCAGCCAGGAAGACGATCTCTGGGTGAGCGGTGTTCACCTGGTGCAGCAGCCATTCCCAGAAGGCGAGCGGCTTGGTGTGCGGGTTGTCGACGCGAAAGATCTTGACCCCGCGACTGATCCAGAGTTCCACGATGCGCAGCACCTCTTCGCGCAGGCCCACCGGGTCGTTGTCGAAGTTCAGCGGGTAGATGTCCTGGTACTTCTTCGGCGGATTCTCGGCGTAAGCGATCGTGCCGTCGGGCAGGGTGGTGAACCACTCAGGATGCTCGGTGACCCACGGGTGGTCTGGCGAGCACTGCAGTGCGAGGTCGATCGCGACCTCCATGCCTGACCTTTTCGCCGCGTTCACGAAGGCGGTGAAATCTGACAGGGTGCCAAGATCGGGGTGGATGGCATCGTGCCCGCCGTCGGCCGAACCGATGGCCCATGGGGAGCCGGGATCGTTGGGGCCTGCGTCCAGCGTGTTGTTCGGGCCCTTGCGGTAGCTCAACCCGATGGGGTGGATGGGCGGCAGGTAGATGACGTCGAAGCCCATTGCCGCGACATCCGGAAGCCGTTTGAGCGCTGTGCGGAAGGTGCCCGACTTGAAACTGCCGTCGCGCTGCTTCTTCGCGCCCTCCGAACGGGGAAAGAACTCGTACCAGCTGCCCAGGCCTGCACGGGAACGCTCTACGCGAAGGGGAACTGCCGTGGAGATCGTTTCGAGGCTCTTCAGCGGGGCCAGCTCGATGGCGAGGGCGATCGCAGGATCCGTGGCGATCGCGAAACGTTTGGCCGGATTCGTGCGCGCATTGGACATGGCCCTTGCGGCCGAGGCCAGCTCGTTGTTGCCGGGGCTGCCCTTCGCTGCACGGTTGAGAAGCCGGGCACCGATCTTGAGCATCAGCGGCACGTCCACTCCGGCCGGCACCTTGAGTTCAGCGTTATGCAGCCAGGTTGCCCAGTCGTCGACCCACGCGCTGATCGCCCAGCTGTAGGCGCCCTCGCTGTCGAGGCGGGCATCTGTCGTCCAGCGGTCGAGGCCCTCTTCGGTGTCGTGCAGGCGGTGCACGGATGTCACACCAGCCGGGTTCGTGAGCAGCAGGTCTGCTCCGATCAGGTCGTGACCCTCCTTGAAGATCGTCGCCGAGAACGGAACAACCTCGCCCAGGTAGGCCTTTGCAGGCCAGTCAGCTCCCGGCTGCTGGGGCGAGAGGTCCCGGATGGGTATGCGTCCGACACGCGGTTCGTATTCCATGGCCACACTCTGACCGTAGCCCCTCGATCCTCGTTTTTCTGCCCCTTGACCCCGCCACGAAACCGCCAGTTAACCTGGGTCACTTAGGCTTGAACAGTGAAGGCGATACGACGATTTACGGTCCGCACTGTTCTCCCTGAAGCACTGGGCGCGCTCGAGGAGCTTGCCACCAACCTGCGCTGGTCGTGGCACGTGCCGACCAGGCGACTGTTCGAGCGCATCTCACCAGAGGTGTGGGATGCGAGCGGTCACGACCCGATCGGCCTGCTCGGTGAAGTGGATCCTTCCCGCCTTGCCGAACTTGCGAAAGATGGCGAGTTCGTCGCACTCGCCACCTCGCTGCGGGACGACCTGCACACCTATCTCACCGAGCCGCGCTGGTACCAGCAGCAGAAAAATGCCGATGCCCCTAAGGCGATCGGCTACTTCTCGCCGGAGTTCGGAATCGCGGCCGCTCTTCCCCAGTACTCAGGCGGCCTCGGAATCCTGGCCGGCGACCACCTGAAGAGTGCGTCAGACCTCGGCGTGCCGATCATCGGCGTCGGACTGTTCTACCAGTCCGGCTACTTCGCCCAGGCGATCTCGCCCGATGGCTGGCAGCAGGAGTCCTACCCGGTGCTCGACCCAGACGGGCTTCCACTGTCTGTGCTGCGGCACCCTGACGGTACCGCCGCCCAGGTGGCCCTCGCCCTGCCCGCAGGTCGCGCGCTCTATGCGCGGGTCTGGCAGGTAGCTGTCGGCCGCATCCGGTTGCTGCTGCTCGATACCAACATTCCCGAGAACGAGGAGTCGCTGCGATCGGTCACCGACCGGCTGTACGGCGGCGGGGGAGAGCACAGGCTGCTGCAGGAACTGCTGCTCGGCGTGGGCGGCGTGCGGGCGATCAAACTGCTCGCCGAATTGACTGGCACCGATACGCCCGAGGTCTTTCACACCAACGAGGGTCACGCCGGATTCCTCGGCCTCGAGCGCATCAGCGACCTGATCGGCACCGGCCTCACCTTCGTTGAGGCACTCCAGGTCGTGCGCGCGGGCACCGTGTTCACCACTCACACCCCGGTGCCAGCGGGAATCGATCGCTTCGACGCAGACCTCATCACCCAATACTTCTCCACCGACCTGCTGCCCGGCGTCGCGGTCGAGGATGTGCTGTCGCTTGGTGCAGAGGACTACGTCGGCGGGACTGCCGACACTTTCAACATGGCTGTCATGGGGCTGCGCCTCGGCCAGCGCGCGAACGGCGTCTCCAAGCTCCACGGCGAGGTGAGCCGTGGCATGTTCGGCGCGATGTGGCCGGGGTTCGACACCGCAGACGTGCCGATCACCTCCGTCACCAATGGCGTGCACGCACCAACCTGGACCGACCCGAAACTCGTCGGGCTCGCCTATTCGAAACTCGGCACCACAGACACGACTTCGGCCGACTGGACCTCACCCGAGGTGACCGACGAAGACCTGTGGGGTGTGCGGAACGACATGCGTGCCCAGCTCGTTGGGGATGCCCGCAAACGCGTCTCTGCTGCGTGGGCAGCCCAGAATCCGGGAGTCGGTGACCCTGCATGGTTCTCCGAACTGCTGGATCCGAACGTGCTGACGATCGGATTCGCACGGCGCGTGCCGACGTACAAGCGGCTCACGCTCATGCTGCACAACCCTGATCGGCTGCGCGCGATACTGCTCTCGAAGCAGCATCCTGTGCAGATCGTCATCGCCGGCAAATCGCACCCGGCAGACGACGAGGGCAAGCGACTTATCCAAAAGCTCGTCGAGTTCTCGCAGGACCCCGAGATTCGCAAGCACATGGTCTTTTTGCCGAACTACGACATCGGCATGGCCCAGCTGCTCTACCCGGGCACCGACGTCTGGCTCAACAACCCGCTGCGTCCGCTCGAGGCGTGCGGAACATCGGGCATGAAAGCCGCGCTGAACGGATCCCTCAACCTGTCGATACTCGACGGATGGTGGGCCGAGTTCTATGACGAAGAGAACGGCTGGGCCATCCCCAGTGCCGACTCGGCCGGCGACGGCGCCGAGCGCGACAAGCTCGAGGCCGACGCGATGTACGACCTCATCGAGCACCAGATCGCGCCACGGTTCTACGACCGGGGTACCGACGGGGTCCCCACCCGGTGGGTCGAGTCGATCAGGCACACGCTGTCGACGCTGTCATTCGAGCTGTCGGCAGACCGGATGGTGCGCGAGTATGTC
>JAODLU010000351.1 GCA_025464125.1 Microbacteriaceae bacterium
GGCGATCTCCCGGGTGAGGGCCAGCAGATCCTCGGCCTCCCGTGTCGGCAGCAGGCGGTCAACAGCCATCGTGCTCCTATCAGTACTACAGAGGATACGGCAGTACTGTTCAAATCCTATCGACCGATCGGGGAATCCTTCCTTAAATAGCTGTGCCCGCGCCACCTTTACGGTGACGCGGGCACAGTGTGAAGTGTGGGTTACTGCTCCTGCTCGACGTCTTCTTCAGGGTCGTCTGAGACCCAGAGCTCGTCGTCGGCGCGCAGCGTCTGCCATGCCGCGTAAGCCACGCCGGCTACGGCGACAACACCGATGGCGATCAGGATGTACTTGCCGGGCCCCGACGAACTCTTGGCCGGGGTGATTCCCACCTTCGAGCCCAGCTTGCCGGCACCCTTGCCGACGCGACCCAGTGCTTCGCGCACCTTCGGGTCCTTCGCCACTTCGAGCACAGCGAGAGCAGAAGCGAGAGCCGACGACACGGCAGGCAAAACGTCGTGCTTCAGCTTTCCGCCGGCGTCTTCAACGACGGCCCTACCGGTTGCGAGGCCTGCAGCCACGCCGTCCTGGACGCGAGGAACGACATCCTGCTTTCCGACCTCTGTCACATGGGCTGTCGCCTCGCGGATGACACGGCTAGCGCGTTCAAGCACGTCTTTCTGGTCTTCCCATACGTCGGACGCCGAACCGCGAAGGTTTTTCAGCTGTTTCTTCTGCTTGCGGGAAAGAGCCACGGGAAACCTCCAGTTGTGGTGCTGTGAACAATCAATACTCGCATGATGCTTCTTGCCAAAAGCGCTGGATCCTGAGTGACGCCTGAGCGGCACAGGATGTGTGTGAAACAATGAGTGCATGTCTGTGCACACTCAAGTAGCCACCTTCACACTACGCTCGGCGATATCAAGGTCAACCTCCTCGGCAACCACGCCCCGAAGACTGTTGCCAACTTCGTGGGCCTCGCATCCGGCACCATCGAGTGGACTCACCCGGCCACCGGCAAGGTCTCCAAGGACAAGCTGTACGACGGAGTGATCTTCCATCGCATCATCGACGACTTCATGATCCAGGGCGGCGACCCGCTCGGCCAGGGCACCGGCGGCCCGGGCTTCGAATTCGACGACGAGATCCACCCAGAGCTCAACTTCAACGAGCCATACGTGCTGGCGATGGCGAATGCCGGCACGCGCTTCGGCAAGGGAACCAACGGCTCGCAGTTTTTCATCACTACAGTGCCCACCACCTGGTTGCAGGGCAAGCACACCATCTTCGGCCAGGTTGCAGACGAGGCCTCCCGCGATGTGGTCAAGAAGATCGAGGCGGTCAAGAAAGACGGCCGTGACAAGCCGATTGAGGATGTCGCCATCAAGAGCATCACGATCGAAGAGGCCTGAGACGCCGTCCCTGACCCAGGCACCCCTCTGATCCAGGCACTCCAGTGACCCAGGTTCCGGATACATCGGCGAACTATTGCTATCGGCATCCCGACAGGCAGAGTTTCGTGCTCTGCCAGCGCTGCGGTCGCACGATTTGTCCGGAGTGCCAGACGCAGGCCGCAGTTGGTGTGCATTGCCCTGAGTGCGTCAGGGAGGCACGGCAAAGTGCTCCTCGCACGCGACCGGCGGTGGTGACATCCGTCCGTCGACTCGGTCGCACTGATGCACCTGTGGTGACCTACGGCATCATCGCGCTCTGCGTGCTGGTATTCGTCATCGAACTGGTGACCGGCATGACCGGCGGCCCGGTGTTCCAGGGACTCGTGTTCTTCGGCCCGTATGCGGAGACGCAGCCTTGGCGCCTCGTCACGTCGGTCTTCCTGCACGTCTCGATCCTGCACATTCTGTTCAACATGTTCTCGGTCTTCGTGTTCGGACCGATCATGGAGCGCATGCTCGGCAGGGCTCGGTTCGCAGCCCTATTCCTGTTGAGCGGGATCGCCGGGTCGGTAGCGGTGCTGCTGATTGCTCCAACGACACCTGTGGCCGGGGCATCCGGGGCGATCTTCGGCCTACTCGGCGCGTACTTCGTGATTCAGCGTCACCTCGGGGGCACCAACACCCAGCTCCTGATTGTGATCGGCCTCAACCTCGTGCTCAGCTTTGTGCCGGGACTTGGAATCGCCTGGCAGGCCCACGTCGGCGGACTGCTGGTAGGCGCCCTTGTGGGCTTCATCTTCGTGAGAACACGCAACCGCAACAGTCGCATGACCCAGATCCTGGCGCTCGGCGGCACGGCGGTGGGGCTGATCGTGCTCACGATCATCGGGGCAGCCATGGTGACTGCGCGCATCACTGGCTAGAAGTTATCCACAGGCGTTTACACAGTGGGGATAATTACACGGCTGTAAGTCCGAGTTGCCCGCTGTGAATCTGAGCAATAGGGGAGCGGTCAGCGCCAGCGGGTTGTCATCAGGAATCCGATGAAGAGGATGCCGAAGCCGATGAGGATGTTCCAGTCACCCAACTGGGGCACCGGCAGAGAATTCTGGCTTACGTAGAAGGTGATGATCCAGGCGAGGCCGATGATCATGAGGCCGAACATGATGGGCTTGAACCAGACGGGGTTGGGTACGTTGTCGCCGGCCCGGTTCTCTTCCGGAGCGGCGGGCTTCGTTCGCGTATTCGATCTGGCCATTCCGGAATTGTAGCGTGAAAGGCCGGGCGCCCCCGATGCGGGGTTTGCCGCCGGACGGTGCTGGCAACTTTCTCCCGGCAGACTCGGATGATTGACACCCTAGAATCGACGCATGACCGAGGGATCAACCAATGAGTGACGGGGATCGACCAATGAGCGATGGGGATTCACCAGTCGCCGGTGGCGACCAGCCAGCCACCAACGGGGATCAACCATTTGCCGATGCGGACAACCATGCCATCGGCTCAGACCAACCGGCCAACTCAGACCAGCCGACGGTCAGCATGGACCAGGCTGGCATCGACTCTGACCAGCCGACCGTCAGCATGGACCAGGCCCTCATCGAGGGTGATTCAGCGGATGCTGGAGCGGGCTCGCCAGACCTCGACGGCGACAAAGCCGAGACGCGCCGCGGCCGCCGCATAAGTACTGCACGCAGGAAGCCCAAATTCAGCATTGTCGGCCTCTTCGGTGAACTGTTCATCACTGCAGGCGTGCTCGTCTTCCTGTTTCTCGGATGGCAGCTCTGGCTGAACGACATCATCGTGGGTTCCAGCCAGAACAAGACCGGCGTGACCCTTGCCCAGAACTGGGATGCCCCGGTGCCTGCCCAGGCGGATCGCCCAAAGCCGGCAGACTATGGCGACCCGGTAGTTGCGACGGCTCCTGCAAATGCCCAGCAGTTCGCCGTGATGTACATCCCCCGTTTCGGTGCTGACTACTCCCGCACGGTTTCTGAGGGAGTGGGAACGAGCACTGTGCTCGACAAGAACGGCATCGGCCACTACCCGGGAACCCAGATGCCCGGTGAGGTCGGCAACTTCGCAGTAGCAGCACACCGCACTACACACGGCGCTCCCTTCAACCAACTGGCGACCCTTCAGGTGGGCGACAAGATCTACGTGCAGACCCAGGACGGTTACTACACGTACGTGTACCGCGGTCTCGAATATGTGCGCCCGACCGGGGTCGGCGTGCTCGACCCCGTTCCCGAGACGACTGGCGCTTCGCCCACTGACCGCCTCATGACCATGACGAGTTGCAACCCGAAGCTCTCGGCGGCCGAACGCATCGTCGGTTATGCATCTCTCGACTCGTGGCAGCCAACCGCTGCTGGCGCACCGGCAGCGATCCTTGCTACCGTGAGCGCGAAAGGTTAGTCATATGTACGCAGCTCTCTGGCGCCTCATGCCTGGTCCGGTCTGGCTCAGGATCGTGCTGATGGTCGTGTTCTTCGCGGTCATCCTCGCCCTTCTCGTCGTGCTCGTTTTTCCGTGGCTCAACACATTCGTGAACGTGAATGATGTGACGGTCGGCCAGTGACCCGCGTGCTGGTCATCGACAATTACGACAGCTTCGTTTACACGCTCAACGGATACCTGCTGCAGTTGGGCGCCGAGACAGAGGTGGTGCGCAACGATTCCTTTGGTGTTGCCGATGTGGCAGCTCGCATCGCCGAGTACGACGCCGTTTTGCTGTCTCCGGGGCCGGGCACGCCAGCCGCTGCCGGAGTGTCTATTCCTGTGGTGACAGCGGCGATGGCTGCAGGCCAGCCGTTGCTCGGCGTATGCCTTGGACACCAGGCGATCGCTGAGGCGCTCGGCGCGACGGTGACCCACGCTGAAGAACTGATGCATGGCAAGACGTCGCAGATAACCCACGACGGAAGCGACTTCTACCTGGGCGTGCCCCAGCCCTTTACCGCTACGCGGTACCACTCGCTTGCCGTGGTCGCAGAAACTGTGCCAGCAGAACTGATCGTCACGTCGACCACCCCCGGCGGCGTCATCATGGGCGTGCGCCACGAGTCGGCACCGTTGTATGGCGTGCAGTTCCACCCGGAGTCCGTGCTGACAGAAGGCGGATACCTCATGCTGGCCAATTGGCTGGATGTCGCCGGGCTGTCGACTGCTCGAGCCGCTGCCGAGGGACTCACGCCCCTCGTCAACCTTGGCTAAGAACGCTCGGCCTGGCGAAGCGCGCTCGGCGGCTGGAAGAGCTCGGATCGGCCAGCGATGGCCCGACCGATTTTAGCCGCTGCAGTACTTGATCGTGATCGACGACCGCTGTGGCTGGTTGCTACCTGTGATCGACTGCCCGGTTACCTTGCCGCCAGAGCAGCCAGAGTCCGGGGAGGTTGTGATCTGCAGCTGCAGCGCGGTGAGCGCCGAGTTCGCCGCCGCGATGTCCTGGCCGACCACCGACGGGATGTCGATCAGGCCATCAGATACAACGAAATTGACTGAGTCGCCCTGGCGGGCGACAGCGTTCGCCTCTGGCGACGTGCGGATCACGACACCCGCCGCGACCGTGGGCGAGTGCTCGGGCGAACTCGTGCCGTAGACGAGCTTTCGGGCATCGAGTGCTGCCTTGGCGGCATCCTCGGTCATGTTGTTGACGTTGGGAACCGTAGTGGAAAGCTTGCCGGAGGACACGATGACAGTGATCGCCTGCTTCTTGCCCACCTTCTCGCCGGCCTTCGGGGTCGTCGACAGCACCTGGCCGTCGGCTGCAGTGTCGCTGGAAATCGTCTGGCGCGACGGCACCAGGCCGAGATCGGTGAGTTGCTTCGCGCCCGAATCATAGGTCTCGCCGACGATGTTCGGCACGGACACCGAAAGGCCAGCGGAAAGGGTGCTTTGCGGGAGGGTTACCACCCAGAAGACAACCCCGATGAGGATGACGGCGATGCTGGCTATGCCAACCCAGATCCACGCGACCGGCGGTCGGTTCTGGGTGCGGGCACCGCGATCGTCGTCTTGCGCAGCCAGCTGGCGAAGCGCAGCCTCTGACCCGGCGGTAGCACTCGGATTGATTCCGAACAGCGCTGCGTTGAAGTCGTTGCCCGGCAGTTTGCGGGTAGGAACCTCGCCAGAGCCAGCGGCCTCGAGGTCGTCGCGGAACTCGGCGGCCGTCTGGAAGCGCTCGAATTTGTCTTTGGCCAGGGAGTGCAGCACAACCGCGTCGAGCGCCGGCGAAACCCGGGGGTTCAGCGAACTCGGCGCGACTGCAGCCTCGCTGATGTGCTGGTACGCGATAGCGGCTGGGCGTTCGCCGCGAAACGGTGCACGGCCGGTGAGGAGCTCGAAGAGCACGACACCGGTGGAATAGAGGTCGGTGCGGGCATCCACTGTCTCGCCGCGCGCCTGCTCTGGTGAGAAGTACTGCACGGTGCCGAGCACTGCGCTGGTGTCGGCAACTGTCGCGGAGTTGTCGGAGACGGCTCTGGCGATGCCGAAGTCCATTACCTTGACCTGGCCGTTCTGCGTCACCATGACGTTGCCCGGCTTGATGTCGCGGTGCACGAGAAGCGCGCGGTGGCTGTATTCGAGGGCGGTGAGGATGCCGGAAACTATGCGCACGGCCTCCTTCGGATCGACGGGGCCGTCGGCGATGATGTCTTTCAGCAGGCGCCCGTCGACATATTCCATGACGATGTATGGCACCTGGGTCTCGAGACCGTTCGCCTCGGCAACCGTCTCTTCGCCAGCGTCGAAGACGCGAACGATCGTGGGATGCGCCATGCGCGCGGCCTTCTGGGCCTCCTCACGGAACAGCACCCGGAATTTCGGGTCGGTGGCAAGCGAGGGCTTCAGGAGCTTGATCGCCACGCGGCGGCCGAGACGTGTGTCGTTGCCGACGTGCACGTCTGACATGCCACCGCGACCGATGAGAGCCCCGACCTCGTATCTGCCGGCGAGCAGGCGGGTGCCTTCAGTCACAAGTTCTCTCTCCTGGGTGATGAGTCCTAGCAAGTGTAATGCGTGGCCACACGGCCATCACCGCTGATGACCGGTCGTTGGTCAGTTACCGGTAATCGACAGCGAGTCGGCTGACGGTGAACTCTGGCCGGAGCACTGGGCCGTGTAGCTGATCGTGTTCGGGCCTGCAGTGTTGGACAGGGTCCACTGGAAAGTGGTGGCCGAGCCAGGCAGGGAGTTACCACCGATGACGGTCGACCCGGTGCTCGGGCTGAGAATGAAGCCGGTGAGCGGCGTGCCCTCAGGGCACCCCTGGTAGCTCGGCACTGTGACAGTAACGATGGCGCCTGCGTTGAATGGACCGCCGGACGCGCTCAGAATCTCCGGTTTCGCTGGAGCGGGAAAGTCCCCGTAGAGCTTGACCGTGATCTTGGTGCCCTTGGCCACGTTGCCGGTGGGGTTCACGTAGAAGGCGGTGCCGGCCTTGCCTGGCGTTGGCGCAGGACTCGAATCGGTCTGCACGTCTGCGACGAGTCCCTGGCTGTCGAGCAGGTCGCGCACCTGGCTCTCTGTCTTACCCATGAACTGGGCTGTTGTGATGTTGACGGTGTCGCTGGTGGCAGTCGGCGTC
>JAODLU010000365.1 GCA_025464125.1 Microbacteriaceae bacterium
GCAGTCGTTACTGGACTCGCCTCCGTGCTGCTCTCCGTTGTCGCTTCAGCACTGCTGCAGGGCATCATCTCCATGGAGGTAGCCAGGGCGACGCTCGGCGAGAAGTCGACACTTCGCCAGCTGTGGCGGCGCGCGCGCGGTCGCTTCGGTGCGCTCATCGGGTGGACGCTGCTGCTGCTGCTCGCATCAGCCATCGTGCTCGCCATCCTGGTCGGAATAATCGTGCTGCTGGTGACGACCCTCGGAGTCGGCGGCGTCATCGCGGGAGTACTCGTCGGCATCTTCGGCTTCCTTGGCCTGTTGGTGCTCTACGCCTGGATCGGCACGAAGGTAGCATTCGTGCCGAGTGTGCTCATGCTCGAACGCCTGCCACTTCGCCTGGCCGTGGCACGGTCATGGTCCCTGACCCGTGGCTACTTCTGGAAGGTCTTCGGCATCCAGCTGCTCGTCTCAGCGATCATCGGCGTCGTCACCCAGGTGGTGTCGATTCCTCTCAGCTTCGGGGCTCCCCTGCTCGTGACCCTCCTGAATCCGAACGGCCAGGTGACAGCCACGACCGCGATCATCCCGATCGCCTTCGCTGTTCTGTCAGTCGTTATCAGCATCGTGTTCGGTGCCATCACCTCCGTGGTCTCGTCGGCAACATCAGCGCTGCTCTACCTCGACGTGCGCATCCGCAAGGAGGGGCTCGACCTCGAACTCATCCGCTTCGTGGAGGCGCGCCAGGCCGGTGATGCGTCAGTCGCCGATCCGTACCTGGTCGCTGAGACAACGCCAGGGGAATGACGCAGGCAGTGCGCTGGCTCCCACTAGGCGTTCCGGTCGACCCTGACGCCGGGCAGGCCAGGCGGTGGATCGTGCAGGAACTGGCGAAGCCCGAGTATCGAGCCGCCCAGCCCACCTGGTTCGATCGACTCTCGGCCGCAGTGCGGGACTGGCTCGACTCCCTGACCCTCCGAACCGACGGTGTGTCGCAGGGGCCGATCCTGGCAATCGCCGCAGTGCTGGTGCTCGCCGCCCTCGTTGCAGCGTTTCTCATCTTCGGGCTGCCCAGGATAAACAGGCGAAGCGGCGTGACCGGTGGCCTCTTCGGCGAGGACGATGACCGGGATGCCGCGGCGATGAGGCGATCTGCGCAACTGGCGGCTGGCCACGGCGACTGGGCGACCGCGATAGAAGAGATGTTCAGGGCGATTGCGCGTGGGCTCGCGGAGCGCACCATCCTGTCGACGAGCCCCGGAACCACGGCACGCGACTTCGCGACCAGGGCGGGCGCCGCCTTCCCCGAACGCGCCGAGAGGCTTTCCGAGGCAGCCACGACCTTCGACGCTGTGCGTTATCTCGGCGGCAGCGGCACCGAAGCCGACTACCTGGCACTCACCGTCCTTGAAGATGAACTCCGTGCCAGTCGGCCGCCGCTCGCGGTGCTCGCGTGACCACGACCCAGGCAGCGACAGGCACGCAGGCGACGCAGAACGCGCCGACAATCGTCACTCCGACTCTTCGCCGTGGGCTTCGCAGGTCACTCTTCTGGATCATCGCCGCTACATTCCTGCTCGTTGTAGCCATCGCCGGGCTGGTGCTGTCTGGCGGGGCAGGCACGAACGGGATTGCACTCTCGCCGACGAGTGCCGGGCCATCCGGCAGCAAGGCGCTGGCGGAGGTGCTGCGGCAGCAGGGCGTGAAGGTTGACGCTGTCGACGGGTATGCGGCCGCGACATCGGCGCTCAGCAACAATGCCGGCAGCACCCTGATGGTGATAGATCCAGAGGACTACCTCAGCGCATCCCGCCTGCAGCGCCTGGCGACACTGGCCACGCACACCGTGCTTGTGACGCCCACCTATTCGATGCTGGATGCCCTCACTCCCTATGTCGAGGCGGCTGGCTCGTCAGGCTCACGGCCCCTGAAGGCCGACTGCGGCCTGCCGGCTGCGCAGAACGCCGGCGTGGTGAGCGCGGGCTCCGGCTACCGGCTTGTCGGCCCAGGCGCCGAGGACGCTGCCCTGTGTTTCGGCAGCGGCGACAGGGTCTACTCGGTGGTGCAGGTGCGCTCGGATTCGACCGACACCACCATCGTCGGCGTGGCTGACGCGTTTGCCAACGAGCACATCGCCGAGCAGGGCAACGCAGCACTGGCCATCGGGCTTCTCGGCTCGTCGCAGCACCTCGTCTGGTACCTGCCTGGTATCGATGACGCAGCACTCGACGGAGCCCCGACCATCGCCCAGCTGACGCCACCATGGGTGCCGACTGTGCTGCTGCTGCTGTTGCTGGTCGCCATCGCAGCGGCCTTCTGGCGCGGGCGCAGGATGGGGCCGCTGGTCGTGGAGAACCTGCCGGTAGTCGTTCGTTCGAGCGAGACAATGGAGGGCCGCGCCCGCCTGTACCAGAGGGGTTCAGCGCGACTGAGGGCGGTCGACGCCCTGCGGATCGGCGCCATTGCCAGGCTCGCCGCCCAGTGCGGCCTGCCCCGCCTCGCCACAGTCGACGAGGTGATCATGGCTGTCGCTGGGGTCACCCGCCGCGACCCGGCACTGGTACGCGGCATCCTGCTCGATTCCATGCCGAACAACGAGCGCGATCTCGTCTCGCTGTCTGACGCACTGCTCGATCTCGAACGTGCTGCAGCCAGCAACCTGCGGCCTTCCAACGACCATGGAGAATGAACAAATGACCGAACAAGTGCAGGATTCCTCACTCCGCGATTCCTTCACCGCAGTCCGCTCCGAAGTCGGCAAGGCGGTGGTGGGCCAGGACGGCGCGGTGACGGGGCTGATCATCGCGCTGCTTGCGGGCGGCCATGTACTGCTGGAGGGTGTGCCGGGCGTCGCCAAGACACTGCTCGTGCGCACTCTCAGCCACACGCTTCAACTCGACACCAAACGTGTGCTGTTCACCCCGGACCTGATGCCAGGGGATGTGACCGGTTCGCTGGTCTACGACGCGAAAGCCAGCGACTTCGAGTTTCGCGCCGGGCCGGTGTTCACGAACATCCTGCTGGCCGATGAGATCAACCGCACACCCCCGAAGACGCAGTCGGCATTGCTTGAAGCCATGGAGGAGCGCCAGGTGAGCGTGGATGGCGCATCCCGCCTGTTGCCCGTACCTTTCATGGTCGCCGCAACCATGAACCCGATCGAGTATGAGGGCACATACACACTGCCTGAGGCGCAGCTCGACCGGTTTCTCATGAAACTCGTGCTCGACGTGCCTGAGCGCGCCGACGAGGTTGAGGTGCTCAGGAGAAGCGCTGCAGGATT
>JAODLU010000046.1 GCA_025464125.1 Microbacteriaceae bacterium
CTGCACCGTGAGGCGGCGGTCGAGTTCGACGAATGTGTCATGCACTGCGGTGGTGGCATCGAGCACGAAGGTGAGCTTGTCGGTGATCTTCTCGCGGTGGATGTTCCACTTACTGGCGAAGTCGCGCACTGTACCTTCCAGCCCGCCATGGCCGACGAGGCCGGCGATGGTGTGGCTGATCTCTTCCGCGTTCCTGAATTGACCAGTGATGGTCGTCAGTTTCGACTCGAGGTCGTTGAGAAGTGCGAGATCAATCTTGATGTCGGTCACAGCTGGCCCCCTTTGTTAGCTCCAGTGTGGCGTAGCGGAGCGGAATGCGTCGATGGGCAGCGCTGCCCACATCGCGCGGTCATGGCCGAACAACGCGGCCCATGACAACGCGACGGGGCAGCCTGAAGCAGCTGTAGACACCTGCAACGATGCCGACTATCCCGGCGATGGCCGGAAGCAACTGCTGGCCAGGCGTTGGCACGCCTCCTACCAGGTTCACGGCTCCGTTCGTGAGCACGATGCCTATCGCGAGCGGCACTACCGCGCACAGGAGAATGGAGAGGATGATCGCCCATCCCGCATTGCGGGGTGCGAAGTACAGGCACGCGATAGCGACCAGCACTGCAGCAATAGCCACCCCCCAGCCAACGCCGACCATCGTGGCCGTCGGCGCCTGGATCCCGTCGTTGCCGGGGGTGTTGCGCACGGCGAAGTAGAAGCGGATGCTCATCGGCAGCTGTGGCGCCATCGCGAACGCGAAGACGACCTGGGCCAGGAGCGCGAGCGCAGCCCAGGCCACCGTGACGAGGCTGGCGATCCTGCGAATGCTGCCCGACTGCTCGGCGGTTGGGGTTGCGAGGCTCACGCGGGAACGGTCGCGGGCACTGGCCAGCGAACTGTGCTGATCACGGCGTCGAACAGGTCGAGCATCTGCTCTTCGAGATCGACGAAGTTGGTCGTGAACGTCATCAGCGCGATGCGGTTCGGGTGTGTGGCGGTGAGCCAGTAGTCGGCCTGCAGCAACTGCAGTTCAGGTTCGTCGTCGGTCGCGGCCCGAACCCGTCGAAAAGCCTGCCGGACTGCCTTGATCTTGTCACTCATGCGGTCGCCATCGAGCACGGACCGCGACGCCGGGTTCTCGGTCTGAACGCCGGCCAGGCCGAAGTCCAGAGCCTTGCCGAGTTCGGTCGACCCGAATGCCGCAAACTCTGCTGAGTCGAACTTCGGCAGGAAAACGGCAAGCCACGCTGGCATGGGGACTCCCGGGGCGATTTCGAGCGCGACGTGAAAATCTACCGCGTCGTTCTCGCGCGCCACGTCGGCTGCCTCGCGAAAGCGCGAACGGAGTTCCTGCCGTAGGGAGGCGTTTCGGTCGTCTCGCCCAACCGCGCGCTCGACCAGCTTGCGAATCGAGCTCTGCACACTGGCATCGCTTGTGAGACTGACCCGCGCCCACGTTCCTGGCATCGCGAAACGCGGGGTGCCGTATGGTGCGTCGGTCATGCTCCTGCTTCCTGGCCATCGGTAGTGCTGTGCAAATCCGACACCTGCACCTCGTGTACCGCTGCAGCGATCTCGAGGAGATATTCGACGATGTCGGGAAAAAGTGCGAGGTTCTGGGTCATGATCGAGAACTCGACGGCCTTCTCGGCCTCCGTCGGGAACAGCGCGACCGTTGCGCGCTCGACGGCTGGATTCGGTACACCTCCGGCGACAGGCTCGACTACAAAATCCTGCACGACTATGGCGGGCCCGACGAGCAGCGTCGCGGTGCGAACGATACGGCGAACAAGATCGGTGCTGTCGGATTTGTTGAGTTCCGCCTCCGCGATGCCTCGGTAACGATCGATCGCACCGTCATCAGCAATCAGGAAACCGATTGACAGCAATGCCTCAACGCGACCCTGCTCTGGCTCGGGAATGTAGGCCCAATGGGGTCGGCCTCCCCGCTGGGGCTCCTGCACTACTGCAGAAACCATCCGCAGCGCGTGCTCGAGCCGTTCCACAGCGTCCGGCTGTAGCTCGAAGCTGCCGAGCAGGACAGCAATCGCAGCGTCTGTGCCATCTGGGGACGAAGACAGCGGATACCACCCGTTCGGGATGGTGATCTCGAGGTTCCTGGCTTTCACCGCGGAGCCACTCATGAGGCGCCGCTCGAGGTGAGCACGAGCGGCGAACTGGCGCTGTACTCGACGTTCTGCACCATCGGCCCCTCCACCATTTCAACCGAGGAGTAAGACTGGGTGAAGTTGGCTGACACGTTCTCAACCTGGAGGGTCGGCGGAGCGTTCCAGTCTGGACCTGCGGCGCTTGGCGCGAGGTCGATCGTGTTGTCAGCGCCGATAGCCTCGCCAATGCCCCCTGCAACCTCGCCACCGATGATTTCGGTGACTCCGGTGATTGCCTCAGCTGCCGCGTTTGTGTGCATCATCGCTGTGCCGCCGGTGTTCCATACCAATTTGGCCTGGCTCACGACGGTGGAGAGGAAGCCAGCAGAGCGAGCACCGGTCGATGCAACCTGTTCGGTTGCTCCCATGCCTGCGCGGATCCCGGGGCCGGCGGCAGCGAAGAACACCGAAACAGCAGCGGAGAAGACGTCGCCGAGAAGTTGCCCGAGCGACCCCTTGCCGAGGAGGAACAGCGCGAGCGAGCAAGCAACGATAAGCAGCGAAACCACAAGTGAGGCAGCCTGCAGCACACCAGCCAGCGGAGCAAGCACCGGGATGAAGACTGCGAGCACGGTGACGATGAGAGCGATAACCGAAAGGATCTGCGAGATCACTTTCAGTGCCTCGTATATCGCCTGGATAATCGGAGCGAGGTATTCCTGCGCCCACTCGTAGGCCGCCTGGTAAGCCCCCGCGATTGCCTCGAAAAAGTTGTCGTTCAGTCCGCTTTCGTCGCCGGCCTCCTTGACAGCAGCTGCAGCCTTCCAGGCCGCGGCATCCCGGTCAGCTTCGGCCGCATGGAACTCGGCCAGCGCTGCAGCCTTGTCGGCGACGAGATTATTCAGGCGGCGCTGTGCCTCGAGCAGGCGCTCGACGAGGTCGGGGGTCTGCCCGTTGTCGGCGTCGCACTGGTCCTGCAGGTCTTCTTTGTGTCGCTGCGCAACTGTCGAGTCGCTGTTGTAGAACGCCGCGATAGCGCGATTGGCCCGACCCTGGGCGGCACGAAGGTCGTGTGCATAGATGGTGAGTGCGGCGCCGGCACCGTCGTAGCGAACTGAAACACGTTCGGTGGCGGCACGGGCATCCAGGGCCTTGAGGCGCACTTCTTCGACGGCGAGCGAGACGAAGGTCTGGCCGTCGGTCAGGTCGCGAAGTTCATCTGCGGCCGCCTTGAGATTCCTGGCGGCGTTCGAGTACCGGGTGCCCCAGTTGGCTACGGTGTCTGGGTCACCATCGAGGGCGACAGGTATGAGGCTCATGCTGCGCTCGACTTCGCTTGTGCCTTGGGCGGCGGAGCCAGGGCCGACGCGAGTTCGGTGTCGGCATCCACGAAGGAGTCGCCGATCTTGTCCAACGAATCCTTCAACCAGGTGAGGTTGTCACGAATATCGAGGCGGTGCTTGTTCCAGGAGTGTGTGAAACCCTCAATGGCTCCCGACAGTGCCGGATGCCCGACTGCAGACTGCAGGTCGCCGGTGTTGGCGACATCGCTCTCGATCTGCAGCAGCGCTGCGTCGAGCCTGCTCTGGAGAAGTTCGAGATCAGTCAGATTGATCTTGAGGTCAGCCATCGGATTTCCTTCCTGGAGTAGTAGAGGGGGGTGAGTGGTGCCGGGCCCCACGCGATGCGGGGCCCGGCAAGGTCACTAGCCCTTGATGGCTGAGGCGAGTCCCTCATCCGTCTGCTGCAGCGCGTCAGCTGCGGAGACGAGGAACTTGCTGAGGCCGTCGAGGCCGTCGATGGCCTGCGTGGTGCCGGTCTTGAACTGGTCGAACGAGTCGCGGTACGCGGCAGAGGACTGCTCGGCCTGGAATCCACTCGAGGTGAGGTTGTTCACCAGGTTGCTCAGCTCGGCGAGCTTCTGGTGAAGGTCGTCCTTGCCGGCGAGCAGACGCTGTGCTGCGTCGCGGAGGTCGTCGTATGTGACGTTGAGGTTAGCCATGGTGATGCTCCTTCTTTTGATTCCCCGCTACGGGAGCGGGCTAGTAATACGAACATAACTGGAGGTGTCGATGAGGTCGATGGGCAGCCCTCCCCATGCATGTCGCCCTATTCCCCGATAAGGGGAAGCTGTACGCGCGTCGCCTTGCCTCGCGCGATGAAATACCCCCGCCCAGGCGGGAACTCGTTTCGTGAAACCCTGGGCAGCCCTGTCTTCAGGATCGTCTCTCCCTCGATGCCGTCCGGCTGGATGAGGAAACCCGTGCGGGCCCCCTTCACCTCGGCGAGCAGTGGCCAGGATGAACCCCAGGCGCTTGTCTCGGATTCGGCGATGAGGAAGTGGTCAGTGCGCTTGACCGCCTTGATCAGTTCGACCAGGGCGCCGTCTGCCGAGCTGCTCAGGAAGTCGCCGATCTGCTCGATGACGATGAGGATCTTGCCCTTGGTGCTCGGGTCGGATACCGCAGCCGTTATCTCCTGCGCCAAATCTTTCGCGTCTTCGACAGTGCGCGCTGCACCCTCCCAGCCGTTGCCCGCTCCGACGGTGGAGCGTGCGTTACCGATGTAGTACTTGGTGACCTTCGGCACCGCCGTCTCCACCGATCGGATGAGCCAGGCGAGAGCGTTGGTGCGACCACTGGCAGGGGGGCCGGCCAGCACGAAGGCTCCGCTCGGCTCGAAACCGAGTGGCGCGAGAGTGTCGTCGGAAATTCCGAGAACCGGGTTGCCATCAACGTCGGACGGCAGCGAGGCAGGATCGACCTCGAGCGAAAGAGCACCGACGGGTTCTGCCGGCGCGCGACCAGTGCGACTCATCGCCTCGGCCAGTGCACTGAGAGCCTTCGACTGCTCGGCCACGTTGGAGTTGCCACCCACGATGGCCACCTGGGTCTCCAGGCCGTCGACGATTGCGCGGCCGGGAGGGGATGCAGCAGACAGCACGTCATTCGGGGCGTCGAGCAGTGTGTACGCGCCCTCGTCCGCCAGGCGATGGATGACCCGCCGCTGGATGGTCGAGCTGACCGAGGTGGGAACACTGCCGGGTCGATCAGCCGTGATGGCGACGTGGATGCCCAGACCGCGGCCCTCCCCCAGCAGCTGCTGGAAGACGCCGTACCATGGCGCCCTCGCGGCTCCGGTTTCGAACTCGGTGCGGAAGCCGGGAAAGTTGTCGACGATGAGCAGGATGCGCCGTTCATCCGGAGCATTGGCCAGCGTGCGGTACTCGCCGATGGAGCCCGCGTTCACTGCGGTGTAGCGCACCTGGCGGTCCTCGATGATGGTGCGCAGCCTGCGAAGAAGCCGCACGACCCGCTCAGGGTCGTCGCCGCTGACTATCGAGCCGACGTGCGGCATGACCTCGAGCATCTTGAGCCCGCCGGTGCCGAAGTCGAGGCCGTAGACGTCAACGGGGCCGCCGCGCGGGGTGATGCCCGCCGCCGCCGCGATCGTGCGCAGGGTGACGGTCTTGCCAGACCCGCCAGCACCGTAGATCGCGATGTTGCCATCGGTGTCCGGGCGGAAGAAGATCTCGTCCTGCCGCTGGTGGTCAGGCACATCGCTCACGCCGATGACGATCTCGGTGTCGGTGCGCTGGCGCAGTCGCGTGAGGTCGAACGCAGTCGCGAGCTCGGGCATCCACGGCCTGCGGGGTGCTGGCAGCTTCAGCACCGCGGATGCCGCAATCAGGTTCGCGACGAGGCGTGCCTGGTCTGTCGGCCCATGCTCACCGGCTCCCGGCGCCTCTTCCTGGGCGCCCCCCGGTGGCTCCCAGAGGGATTCGGCGCCGAACCGCAGTTCTGCGACCTCGACGGTTGGGGCTGGGACTTCGTCGCTGGTCCACCCGCCGGCGTATGCGGACTGGAACCCGGTGAGCCGTCCCGGCCCGGTCTTGGCGATAGCACGGCCCGGGATGGACGGGTCGAAGGTTCCAGCAACCTTGTCGCCGACGACATCCATCGAGTCCGCTTCATCGGCCATGCGAAGTGCGATGCGGAGGTTGGTGTTCGCCCGAAGGTTGTCGCGGATCACGCCGGCCGGCCGCTGTGTGGCCATGATCAGGTGGATGCCGAGGGAACGGCCGCGCTGGGCGATGTCGACGACGCCGTCGACGAACTCCGGCACCTCGCCCGCGAGGGCGGCGAACTCATCGATGACCAGAACCAGGGCCGGCGGTGATTCCGGGTCGCCCCGCTTCTCGAGGTCGAGGAGGTCTTTGGCTTTCTTACGGTTGAAGAGGTGTTCCCGGTAGTGCAGCTCGGCGCGCAACGACGTGAGCGCGCGGCGCACCAGGTGGGGGCTGAGGTCTGTGACGAGTCCGACGCAGTGCGGCAGTGCCACACAGTCGGCGAATGCCGACCCGCCCTTGTAGTCGACGAAGAGGAATGTGACCCTGTCAGGGCTGTACTCAGCGGCCATGCCGAGCACCCATGCCTGGAGAAACTCCGACTTGCCAGAACCGGTGGTGCCACCAACCAGTGCGTGCGGGCCCTGGGTTCGCAGGTCGAGATGCATTGCGTCAACACCCGACTGGCCGACGAGTGCACGCAGGCGGCCAGCGCGCCGCTTGACCAGCGCACCACCTGAACGGTCGTGAATGGAATCGTTCTGCCGCCACCGATCCACCGCGACTGAAGGGTTCGTAGCCATGTCTGAGCCGATGAGCGCGAGCATCGAGATCGACCGTGGCAGGTCGCTCGCGTCGCTGAGCATCGCACCAGCATCAACAACGGGCGCAAGCCTCCTGGCGAAGAGGAGTGCCTGCGCGCGACTGATCGGCTCGGTGCGCACCGACGTTATGTCGCTGCCGAGGCGCACGAGGCCGACCTCGGCGGTGAGCCCGTCTTCCGAGGCATTGATGAATGTGCGGGTGATCGCTGGCAGTTCGGCTTGCGACCCGGCGACCCAGATCGGGTAGACACCGGCGTCAGCCGCGCGCTCGGCGATCTGCACGATACGGGCGCGGTCGACCGGAGCGT
>JAODLU010000053.1 GCA_025464125.1 Microbacteriaceae bacterium
GCTTGTGCGGAGGCCAGACGGCTGGTAGGTCAACCGTCGGGTTAACCGCCAGCTGCAAGGTCGCGATGCCTACGACCTCCAGGTCACCATCGACAAATTGTCGACCGGAACCGAGGCGCCAGTCGCATGACGATGACAGCCGCACTCTTTGAGCCGATAAAGGTCGGTCCGCTCAAGTTGCCGAACCGTGTGGTTATGGCACCGATGGGTCGCCTGTTCGCCAACGATGGTGTGCCGAGTCCCGACGCTGCCGCGTACTATCGCAGGCGCGTCGAGGGGGGCGTAGGACTTGTCATCACCGAGGCCTCGGCGGTCGATCATCCGCTGGCCTCTGACTATCCCGGCGTGCCTCACATGTACGGCGAGGTCGCCCTCGCAGAGTGGAAGAAGGTAGTCGACGGCGTCCACGCTGCAGGCGGCCGCATCATGCCGCAGCTCTTTCACCAGGGCATGCTGCGCGGTGGCGGAGTCTCGGATGGCTCGCTGCAGAGTTTCCGTCCGTCCGGTGTTATCGGCACACCCGGGCCGACCGCGTACAGCCCGGAATTCATCAAACAGGCATCCGTGCCCACAAAACCGATGAGCGACTCCGATATCCAGGAAGTGATCGACGCGTTCTCACGTTCGGCAAAAATGGCTGTCGACCTCGGGTTCGACGGCATCGAGATTCACGGCGCCCACGGGTACATCGTCGACTCGTTCCTGTGGGGCGAGACCAACCTTCGCGACGACCGCTACGGCGGCGACCAGCGAGCCCGTACCGCGCTAGCCGTCGAGGTCATCCGTGCAGTGCGCGCTGCCACTGGTCCCGATCTTCCTGTGTTCTTCAGGTTCTCGCAGCACAAGACGAGCAACTACGACGCGCGCCTCGCTGAGACGCCACAGCAGCTGGAGGCGGTGCTCGGTCCGATCGCCGATGCGGGAGTGGACGTGATCGATGCGAGCATGCGGCGTTTCTTCCAGCCGGCGTTCGAGGGCTCGCACCTGAACCTCGCGGGCTGGGCCCAGAAGCTCACCGGCAAGCCTTCGATCGCGGTCGGGTCGATCGGGCTGAACAACTCGGCCAGTGACACTTTCCTCAAGAAAGATAGCGAAAGTGCCAATAACATTCCGCAGCTGATCGAGCGTTTCAGTACCGGCGAGTTCGACATGGTGAGCATCGGGCGTTCGCTGATCGGTGACGCCGACTTCGTGTCAAAGCTGCGCACCGGCGAGCCATTCACGCCATTCCACCGCGGAGCGCTAGACACCCTCGTCTGATCAGCACGGCACGGCGGCCCGCTCAGGGCCCGCTCGGTCGCCGTCTGCTCAGTCGCCGTCCTCGCTGGCGCGGTCACCTGGGCTGTGCGCCGTAAGCAGCGCGGCTACCGCAGCTGCGAGGCAGGTAGCGCCAATGGCAGTCGCCGTCAGCGCGATGGCCGGCTGGAAGCCGAGGAGTGCCGCGCAGGCACCGGCAAGAATGGCCGTCAGCCCCTGCAGTAGGTAGCAGACCAGATAGAGCACGGAGAAGACCTGCGCCCTGTGGCGTTCTGGCGCGAAGCGATTCAGCATGCCGAGAGATCCGACGAACAACAGGCCGTTGCCCGCTCCAATGCCAAGGCAGGCGACTACGTAGAGGGGCAGATTCGCGAGCTCGGTAGAGAGCACGACGAGGCCCATGCCGACGGCCGCGCTGAAGCCACCCGCGACGATGGCGTGCCGGGGGTGCAACTTTCCTCCGGCGAGTCCACCGCCCGCGATCGCCAGCGCGAAGACGGCCAGGGAGGCTCCGGCGATGAGCACGTTGTCAGTGCCGATCAGGTCTCGAGCGATCTGCGCTCCTAGGGAGATCGCCAGTGATCCGATGATGAAGGCACCGATGCCGGCGAGCATTGCGACGCCGACCAGCGGCCCGAGCCGGCGGGGCATTCGCGGGAACCTCGGGCGCCACTTTCCCGGAGCCAGCTTTCCCGCGGAGTCCCTCGGCATGAAGAACAGCAATACCGCCGGCACGATCATCACCGCGAGCAGGATCCAAAAGGTGAGCCTGGTCGGCAGTGGTGCGTATTCGACGAGTGCGCCTCCGAGCAACACTGCCGACGCGAGACCGACGGCTGTCGCTGCAGTGTTCACCGCGCTGGCGAGACGGATGCTGCCTCCCGGAGCGAATTCGAGCAGGGCAGCGCTCGCGGCACTGACCGCGACCCCCACCCCGATGCCCTGGAAGGCGCGCCCCACGAAAAGCCACGTAAGGTCTGGCGCGACGGCGAACAACAGCACGCCGACCATCGCAGAAAGGATGCCCGCGATCAGTGATGCACGCCGACCCACGTAGTCGGAGATGTCGCCGACGGCGACAATGGTGACAATCAACGCGATCGGGTACGTGGCGAAAAGAATGGTCGTGACTGACGGGTTGAGCCCCCACTCCGCCGTGTACAGCGGGTACACGAGAGAGGGCGATGCACTCGACCACAATGCGACGGCGATGACGCTCGCGGAGGTCCAGAACGCGACGGGCTGGCTCAGCACGGGCCTGATGCGCACAGGGCTGCCGGGCATCCGCTGCGCTGTCACGCGGTGCCAGGCTCGTTTGCCAGCCATGGCAGGCGGGGGCCAACCACGAGTGCGGTAACTGTCGTAGTAAGGCCGATGATGATTATCACGACGCCCCAGATTGCCAGGGATGGCAGCAGGCCGATGGCGGTCGCAGTGACCCCAGCGGCGAAGGGAACGGCGCCCTGGAACGTGTAGGCCACCAGGTACACGGTTGCGAAGGTCTGGGCACGGTGATGGATGGGTGCAAAACGGTTCACGAGGCTGATGGAACTAAGGAACAGCATGCCGTTGCCGACGCCAGCGACCAGGCAGGTGACGTAGTAAAGGGGGAGCGAGGCCATCGACGACGAGACGACAAGAAGCACCATCGCTGCAGATACCAGGATTCCGCCGAAAATAACCGGGCGCATCGGCGGCCAGTTGCGCAGCAGCAGGCTCGTCACCCCTATCGACAGGCCGAAGACCGCGATCGTGCTGCCAGCGAGCAGTGCGTTGTCAGTCTTGATGAGGTCGCGCGCAATTTCGGCACCGAGACCCAGTACGAGCGCTCCGTTGGCGTATGAAGTGGCGCCCGCGAGGGAAGCGACCAGCACGACCTTTCCGAGGCCTTTGGGAACAACTGGCCCGCGCGGCCGCCAGCGGCCGTGCGCGAGCGTGCCAAGCCGGTTGCGGGGAAACATAGCGAGCATGCCGAGCGTGACGACCGAGAGCGCGAGCAGCACGAAGAATGCGAGCCGCGTCGGGTACGGCGCGTATTGCACGAGCGCTCCACCGACGAGGGAGCCGAGCACCATGCCGAATGAACTCACGATCGCGTTGATCGCACTGGCCCTGTCGCGGTTGCCGTTCGGTTCGAATTCGGCCATGGCTGCGCTCGCAGCGCTGAGCCCGATACCGACGCCGGCGCCCTGGAAGACCCGCCCCGCGAACAGCCAGCTGACGTCCGGACCAATAGCGAAGAACAGGATGCCGATCGCCACGAGTGCAATGCCGATGAGCAGCACGGTGCGCCGGCCGATGTAGTCGGAGATGCCGCCGAACAGCAGCATCGCCGTGATCAGGGCGAGGGGGTATGTGGCGAAAATGCCGCTGGTAACCGCTGTGCTGAGCTTCCACTCATCGATGTACAGCGGGTAAATCATTGTCGGGGCTGCGCTCGCCCAGATCGAGAGGGTCACCACAAAAGCGGCAGTCCAGAACGCCACTCGGTTACTCAGGATGGGCACGTGTCTCGCTTTGCGCAGCAGAAATGGCGCATCTGTGCACCTCATGCCACGCTAGCAGCGAAGCCTGCTGGTGCCGTACGACGCTACCGATATGCGTACTGGCCGGAGTTGGTGCGGATGCCCAGGCCCGGGTCAGGCGGCCAGCGCTGCCGCGCGGCGCTCCCGGCTGGCCGTCACGAGGGCAAGGGGCGAAGCGAGCAGGCACACTGCCGCAATCACCGCAGTCCAGAGTTCGACGGCGGGGGCCAGGCCGGTCGCCGTAGCCGACAATCCGATGGCGACGGCTATGAGTCCCTGGGAGAGGTAGGCGACGAGGTACACGACCGAGATCGTCTGCGCCCGGTGATGGGCCGGCGCGAACCGATTGACGAGCCCGAGACCGCCGAGAAAGAGCAGTCCGTACCCGCTCCCTGCCACGAGGGATGCGACCAGGAACAGCGGGAGGGAACTGCTGACCGCTGAGCCGAGAATCAGCACCATTCCGACGGCCGTGGCTAATCCGCCGACGATGATCGCCGAGCGCGGAGCGAGCCGACGCCCGACTATTGCGAGTGTGCCGATCGCCACCGCCGACAGCGCGATCACACCGCCGGCTATGAAGGCGTTGTCGGTGTGGATGAGGTCTTTGGCAATCTGTGAGCCGAGCGAGAGCATCAGCGCACCCATGGCGAACCCGGCTGAGAGGGAGAGCGCCGCAGTGAAGACGACGAGCCCGAGCCCTCGCGGAACCACAAGTCCCCGCGGGCGCCAGCGGCCTTCGGCGACGGTGCCTGGCAGTCGCCTCGGCATGAAGGAGACGACGACGAGCAGTGCAATCGTAAGAACGAACAGCACCCAGTAGCTGAGGTGAGATGGCAGCGGCGCGTACTGCACGAGTGCGCCACCAACCACTGTCGCCAGCACCAGCCCGACTGCGGTTGCCGCAGTATTGATCGAGCTCGCCCTGGCCGAGGTGCCCTTAGCGTTGAACTCGACCATCGCGGCGCTCGCCGGGCTCATGGCGAGGCCGACGCCGACGCCCTGCAGCACGCGACCGGCGTAGAGCCAGCCAACGTTGGGCGCGAGGGCGAAGAGCAGGATGCCGATGGCCATCGCCGACACACCAGCGACGAGCACGGCTCTCCGCCCTATGAAGTCTGAGATGCCTCCGAAGACGATCAGCACGATCACGAGGCTGATCGGGTACACGGCGAAGATCGAGGTGATGACCACGGGGGTGAGGTGCCACTCGGCCACGTACACGGGGTAAATCATGGAGGGTGCGCCACTGGCCCAGAGCGCGACGGCGACGACCCCCGCTGAGGCCCAGAAGCTGGCGCGGTTGGTGAGAGTTGGCACGATGTCCCGTTTCGTTATGCGAAAGAAGCTGGCTTTGGTTCTATAAAGCTAGCATCCATTGTGACGCTGTCGTGCGCTCCGGCCCGCCCACTGCCTAGGCTGGGGCCATGACCTTCCTGCCCATTCCGAAGTATGAAGATCTGGATGCCGCGGCGAAGGCCGCGAGCGACCGGCAGATCGCCACGCACGGGCAGACCTTCACAACTCTGAACGCGACACTTCTCCGCAATGTGCCGAGCTACGAGACCTACATGGGGCTGTACACGCTGCGCGAGGAGATCGCGCCGTGGATCGGGGAGCGGGCAGTGACGCTCTTCTCCTTTGCGATCGCGGATGAGAGCGACTGCCCGGTCTGCTCGCTTTTTTTCCGCAAGATCCTGGTGGACTCGGGTGATGACCCAGACAATCCCGAGGTCACCGAGACCGAACAGTTGCTGATGGACTGGGGCAGGTTGATAGTGCGCAGTCCGCACGACATCCCAGAAGACTTCTACGCGCGGCTCGAGACGGCGTTCGGCCCTGAGCGCAGGCTCACGCTCCTGGCCTACGCCGGCCAGGTTGTGGCAACCACGATCCTCGCCACTGTCGGGAGAATCGCCCTCGACGAGGCGCTGTACGACTACCGCACGCCGGCGCATGACTGACGGCTTTTCCAGCCAGGGCGCCCAGCCGGGCAGCGAGGTGCAGTACGGGCCGGTTGCCACGAATTCGACTCCAGTAGTCGACCATCCTCACCAGGTGGTGGTCACGCGGCCTCCGAGGCACACCGGCGGAACTATCGCTTTGGCGACTGTCGGCTTCATCGTGCTGTCGATCGTCGTGTTGCTTGTGGCCGGCTATCTTTTTCTCGTACTCGGCCCCGGTGCGCTGTTCTGGGCCATCGTGCTGGCGAGCCTGCCGTGCATCGCGGTGCTGTTCGGCATCCGCTGGATCGACCGCTGGGAGCCTGAGCCGAGGCTCGCCCTGCTGTTCGCCTTCCTGTGGGGAGCGGCGATGTCGGTGTTCATCGCACTCATCTTCTCCGGTATCACCCAGGCATATACAGAGCAGGCGGGCATATCCGACTCTTTCGGCACACTGTTTTTCGAGACAGTCATCCAGGCGCCGATAGTTGAAGAGTCGGCAAAGGGGTTCGGCATCCTGTTGCTGCTCTGGAGCATCCGCCGCACGTTCGATGGGCCAGTCGACGGCCTGGTCTACGGAGCAACGATCGCGATCGGCTTCGCTTTCTCCGAGAACCTGCAGTACTTCGGCCTCGCCATCATCGGCGACCAGGGTGCTGGCGGCATCGGTGAGACTTTCGTCGTGCGCGCCATCCTCTCGCCGTTTGCGCACGTCATGTTCACCGCATGCACAGGGCTGCTGCTCGGCCTCGCCGCGCGGCGTGCGAGTGCGGCTGGAGCAATCGGCTACTACGTTCTCGGGCTCATTCCGGCAATCCTGCTGCACGCGTTCTGGAACAGCTCGAGCTTCTGGGCCGACAACTGGTTCACGTTCTACTTTCTTGTGCAGGTCCCGCTGTTCGTGCTCGGAATCATCGGGGTGGTGAGGTTGAGAAGACACGAACAGAGGCTCACCCGGGTGCGCCTCACCGAGTATGCGAATGCCGGGTGGTTCACCCAAAGTGAGGTCAACCAGCTTTCGACAGGGGCCGGGCGCAGGCAGGCCATCGCCTGGGCGAGTCGTTACAGGCTGAAGAAGCAGTACGAGAAGTTCGTGCAGGATGCCACGCACCTCGCCTTCACCAGGCAACGACTCATTGGTGGCAAAGACCGTATAGGCGCCCAGCGTTATGAGGCAGACCTCTTGCGCGCGATAGACGATGACAGGCGCGCTCTCGGCGCGCTGCCACCGCTGCTCGTGAGAGTGGACTGACCAGCTCCGTCCCGGTAATTCGACCCGCTTCGGCGCGACTAAAATAGAACGCCGGAAACAGGGGTGTAGTTGTGGTCGATCATGAGCTGGAGCGCGAGCAGCGCTACGTGCGCGGTCTTTACGCGCGCCTCGATGCCCTGAAGCTCGAGGCCGAAGAGCAGCTCGATGCGATCCGCCTGCTGGATGTCGGCGGCAATCACCAGGGACGCTCAGAGCGCGACACATTTGCCCGCATTTACGAGGACCGCATCGTGCAACTGCGCGAGGTGGATGAACGGCTGGCCTTCGGGCGGCTCGAGCTCGAGGCATCAGTAGACGGCGAATCCCCGCTGCGCTACATCGGCCGGATCGGCCTGCGAGACGCAGACCTGCAGCCCATCCTGCTCGACTGGCGTGTGCCGCAGGCCAGCGCTTTCTACCAGGCGACTGCTGCCAATCCGCTTGGCGCCAGGGCCCGCAGGCACCTGGTCTCCAAGGGTCGCGCGCTGGTGCGCATCGAAGACGAGATCTTCGACATGAGCCTGCTCGACAGCGATACCTCAGAACTGCAGGGGGAGGGAGCCCTGCTTGCGGCTCTCTCTGCGGAGCGCACCGGGCGCATGTCAGACATTGTCGCCACGATCCAGGCCGAGCAGGACCGCATCATCCGCTCCGAGCTCAGGGGAGTGCTCGTGGTGCAGGGCGGGCCGGGCACTGGCAAGACCGCTGTTGCGCTGCATCGCGCCGCCTACCTGCTGTATTCGCACAGGGAGCGGCTCGCGTCATCCGGTGTGCTGATCGTTGGGCCTTCGCGCTCCTTCCTGCAGTACATCGAGGCTGTGCTGCCCTCACTCGGCGAAACCGGGGTCGTGCTCTCGAGTGTCGGGCAACTGTTCCCTGGAGTCGACGCCGCCATCGAGGATTCGCCATCCGTCGCCCGGCTGAAGGGCGAGCGCGGCATGGCGGCTCTGATCGCACGGGCTGTGCGTTCCCGCCAGCGCGTGCCAGGAGCACCGCAGGAGCTGGACGTGAACGGTGACCGTCTAACCCTCGACCCGCAACTCGTGTCGAACGCCATGCACCGTGCACGGGAGACCGGCAAGAGCTACAACGAGGCACGGGTCGTGTTCGTCAAGAACGCTCTAGGGGCGCTGTCGCGAGAGTGGCTGCAGCAGCTGAAGTCCAACGGCAACTCGATGGACGAGTCAGACCTGCCGATGCTTCGCGAAGACCTGCGAAGCTCGGAAGACGTGCGGGTGGCGCTCAACACCGCATGGCTGCCGCTCAGCCCTGAGAAGCTCGTTCGCGATCTCTACGCCCGTCCGCAGTGGCTCGCAGAACTGACGCCGGATTGGTCGGATGAGCAGCGAGCCCTGCTGCGCCGGGGCCGCGACGCGGAGTTCACGATCTCCGACATTCCACTGCTCGATGAGGCGGCCGAGCACCTCGGCGAATACGACGTAGTGGATGCCGCAGAGAAGCGCGAACAGAAGCAGCAGCGCAAACGGGACATCGAGAACGCTGAGCGTGCCATCCAGAACATGGATGTGAAGG
Source organism: Microbacteriaceae bacterium (assembly GCA_025464125.1). GTDB lineage: Bacteria > Actinomycetota > Actinomycetes > Actinomycetales > Microbacteriaceae > Lacisediminihabitans. Next base: position 8,511 of record JAODLU010000053.1, read on the forward strand.
GCATGGTCAATGCCAAGGACCTGGCCGACAATTTCGCCGAATTCGCCGACCGGGGAACAACTGCCGAGCGGGCATCCTCGGATCGAAGCTGGACATACGGGCACGTCGTCGTGGATGAGGCGCAGGAGCTCAGCGCGATGCAGTGGCGGCTGCTGCTGCGACGGGGGCCGCTCAGGTCGTTCACGATCGTCGGCGACATCGCGCAGGCGGCGTCTGCTGCCGCATCCTCCAGCTGGAGGGTCGCGCTCGAGCCTCTTCTCGGCGACTCAGCAGAGGGCGATCGGTGGCGCCTCGAAGAGCTGACAGTCAACTACCGCACCCCCAGCCAGATCGCATCTGCTGCCGAAAGCATGGCGATTGCGCATGGTTTGCCTGTCACTCCTAGCCGAGCGGTGCGGGAGAGCGAGTGGCCAATAGCGGTGCTCACGGATGCCGTTGAGGCAGTTCGTCGAGACAGGGCGCTTGGGATTGGCGGCACTCTTGCCGTCATCGTCGGCGAACAGGCGATAGGTTCGCTCGGCGAAAGGTTGCGTGCCGAATTCGGGGATGCAGTCGGGCTCGGTTCGCGCGGCCTCACCAGCGAGATCGCACTGATAACGCCGCAGGATGCGAAGGGTCTCGAATTCGACTCGGTCGTGGTCGTCGATCCAGCGGCGATCGTCGCGTCATCTGAGCGTGGGGCCGGCGCTCTGTATGTCGCGATGACCCGCGCCACGCAGCGCCTCTATCTCATCGCGGATGGCGACCTGCCCGCCGGCATCTAGCGGCGGCTACGGCTGCGGGTCGAGCGCGTCGTAGCTGAGGAATCCGCGCTGCACGCGCACCAGGACGGCAAGCAGGGCGACGATCAGCAGTCCGCCGAGCAGCGGGGGCAGCCAGAGCGCACCAGCCAGCGCAACAAGCCCCACGTAGATGTCGCCCATGCGCGGGCCTCCGGTGACCACCACTGTGAACACTCCCTGCAGTCTGCCGCGCATGTTGTCAGGCACGGCGGTTTGCAGCATCGTCGACCGGAATACGGCGCTGACATTGTCTGCGGCCCCTGAGCCAGCAAGCAGCACCGACGCGATCGCGATCGCGGGAATGTTGGCGTCTGCGACCGTTCCCGGCGTCGCACCGAACAGGCGCATCGCGACGATGGCGAGCACCACGCCGAAGCCTGCGATGAATCCGCCGTACAGCATGATCGACGTGCGAATCGCTTTGCCGTGCCAACGCACGCCGCCAAGCCGACCAGAGAACACACCGCTCAGCAGCGCACCGATGGCACTCGCGGCTGTCAGTGCCCCAACGGTGATCGCCCCGCCACCGAGCACCAGCGCGCCAACTGCAGGAAACAGCACCCTGGGCTGACCGAATGTCATCGCGATGATGTCTGCGATGAACGACATGCGAATGTTCGGCGCCTTGCGCAGGAACGACATGCCGTACTTCAGCGACTCCAGCCCTGGCCGCTGCACTTCACCCTCAGGCAGGATCTTCGGCAGCGACAGGATGCCGAGGAACGCGCTGAGAAAGAGGATGACGTCGACCGTGTACGTCCACGCGAAGCCGACCGAGGCGACCAGGATGCCTGCGAGAGCCGGACCGACGGTGAGCATCACGCCGAAACCGATGCCCTGCAGGGCGGATGCCGCGGGCAGGAGTCTGCGCGGAAGCAGCCGGGGTGTCACTGCGGCGCGCACCGTGCTGATCACGGTCGCAGCGACCGCGTTCAGGGTCGTGAGCAGGTAGAACGGCCACACGACTTCGACGCCGGTCCAGGCGATGGTGGCGAGGGCGATGGTCGAACCCCACGCGACCACTGCGGCGAGCAGCAGCACGAGCCTGCGATCGAATGCATCGGCCAGCATTCCGCCGTACAGCCCGAAAATGATCATCGGCACGAGCGCGAATGCGCCGACGAGCGCCACCGCGAGCGTGGAGTGGGTGAGCTGGTAGATGTGCAGGCCGACAGCCACGATCGTCATCTGGCCGCCGATGCCGGAGATGGAGCCACCTACCCAGAGCCGAGCGAAGGCCGGCGACGCCCGCAGTGGGGCCAGGTCAACGAAGTGGGACCGGCGCGGAGTCTCCGGTTCTGGTTCGATGCTCACTTGCTCCATTCTGTCGCTCTGCGGCCGCACAC
>JAODLU010000047.1 GCA_025464125.1 Microbacteriaceae bacterium
CGGGGTATCGACAATGCCTGGCGCGATCGTGTTCACCCGGATGCCGTTGCGAGCCAGGTCGCGCGCTGCGGCGATTGTCATGCCAACCACACCACCCTTCGAGGCCGCGTAGGCGATCTGGCCGATCTGGCCCTCGTAGGCCGCGACGGATGCGGTATTGACGATCAGGCCGCGCTGGTTGTTCTCATCGCCCTCGGTCTTCGAGATGACGTCAGCCGCGAGGCGCATCACGTTGAAGGTGCCGACGAGGTTGATCATGATCGCGCGGGTGAAGAGGTCCAGTTCGTGCGGCCCCTTTGACGAGAGGATGCGACGCTGCGGGGCGATGCCCGCGCAGTTGACGACGAGGCGGAGCGGGGCATCCGCCGCCACTGTCGCGAGAGCGGCCAGCACCTGCTCCTCGCTGGTGACATCTGCGCCGACGAGCCGGACCCCGGTGGGCGCTGAGGCCGCGTGCGTCTCGACAGCAGACGCGAGGTCGAGTCCGATGACCTGTGCACCACGTGCGGCGAGCGCCCGCGCCGTCTCGGCTCCGAGACCTGACGCTGCCCCTGTGACGAGTGCGGTAATTCCTGCGACCTGCATGATGCTCCTTAACGTCTGCGGCCGACGTCTGCGTCGACCTCGTAGCTGTACGCACGATGATACGGCAGTATCGTGGGTCGCTTCTATCCGACCCGAATTTCCATATTGTGGAAGGGGGCATGTCGCAAATTGACACTAAACACGGGTCCGAATACCATGACGAACGGAGCACCCTGCCCCTTCCTGACACGGCTGTCACGCGCCGGTTCCACCAAGAGAGACACCAGACGCACATGTCAACACCGACCAGCGCATCAGCCTTCAGAAGCAGCAAGTGGTTCAAGCTGGTATGGATCGTGCCGGTGGCCGCTGTAGTCATCATCGGTGCGATCCTCATCGCCAAGGGCATTCGTGCATCCGAGGGCGGCGCCTCGTTCATCAAGACCTATCCCGGCGAGTACGAACCGGCCCTGAAGGCTCCGGTCGGCTTTCCTGCATGGCTCGCCTGGCAGCACTTCCTCAACTCCTTCTTCATCCTGCTGATCATTCGCACGGGCCTCGAGGTGCGTCGCACCACCCGCCCCGCTGCCTACTGGACCCGCAATAACAACGGCATCATCAAGACGAAGAACCCGCCAACGCGCATCAGCCTCAGCCTCTGGTTCCACCTCTGCCTCGACTTCCTCTGGGTCGTCAACGGCATCCTCTTCTTCGTGCTGATCTTCACGACCGGCCAGTGGATTCGTCTCGTTCCCACCAGCTGGGACGTGTTCCCGAACGCGCTGTCCGCGCTCATCCAGTACGTGTCGTTCGACTGGCCGACCGAGAACGGCTGGATCAACTTCAACTCGCTGCAGCAGCTCACCTACTTCGCAACGGTGTTCATCGCGGGTCCGCTGGCGTTCATCACGGGTATTCGCCTGTCGCCCGCCTGGTCGAGCGACTGGAAACGCGCGAGCAAGATCTACCCCGTCGGCCTCGCCCGTGCCATCCACTTCCCGACCATGATCTACTTCGTGGCCTTCGTCATAGTGCACGTGACGCTGGTGCTCGCCACCAACGCGCTGCGGAACCTCAACCACATGTACGGCGGTCGGGACGACTACACCTGGGTCGGCTTCTTCATCTTCCTCGGCTCACTGGTCGTGATGGCCGCCGCGTGGATAGCTGCGCGCCCGCTCGTGCTGCGCGCACTCGCCTCGACCTTTGGCAAGATCGGCCGCTAGCCGGTCCTGGCGCTAGTCGCCCCGGCGCTCGCTACCGGCTGGCGAACGATTCGTTCGGTCACGAGCGCGCGGATCGCGACGCGGGCCGCAGACTTCGCAGCGACATCCAGCAGCGTTGTACCACCAAGCACCGCAGCGTCCAGCGCTGCGAGGTCGTGCGGAACGAGTACTGGATCATCGATGCCGGCGAACCGCCACAGCGACTGGCGAACCTGCGCGGTCGGGTTGAGCCCGATCGAGCCAGCGCGGATTCGGTTCATTACGACCGTCGGCTGCCTCGAGCCCAGCAGCTCGACCAGGTCGACGTAGGCGCGAAGGAACCGGGAGAGCCCGACGGGATCCGCCGAGCCGACGGCAATCACCAGGTCGGCATCCGCCAGCGCGGCGCGCGTTGCAGCGTTCCTCCGTGGTGCGAACAGGTCGCTGCTGATCTCCTCGTCGCTCTCGAGGCTCGCTCCCGTGTCGATCACCGTGTAGTCGACCCACGATCGACACTCCCTGATCGTCGTCGACACCCGGTCTGCAGACAGCTCTGGCCATCGATCGGGTCGCCCTATGCCGGTCAGCACCCGGAATGAACCGTGGCGGGATGTGTACCGCTCGGCGATGCGCTCCAGCTCCGCACGGGTGAGCCCTCCGGCGCCGGCGAGCCTGCACGCTGCCGCGAATCCCGGCGCTTCATCGAGCAGGCCGAGAGCTGGGGCCACCGAGCCGCTGTAGGTGTCAACGTCGCAGAGAGCCACGCTGTGCCCGAGCGCAGCGAGCTCTGACGCAATCGCAATGGCCAGCGTCGTACGGCCGGGAGAGCCGGCGGGGCCCCAGACCGCGATCACCTCGCCGAGCGCTGCTTCCGGTGCTTCGGATTGGGCCGGTGCCTCTGCCCGACCAAGCAGCACGGCTTCCAGGTGCGCCCACGGCGCGTCCATCGGAGCGGTCTCCAGCAGGCCAAGAGCCTCGGCATAGTGACGGTCCGCGTCGCGTCTCGTGAGCGCGAGCATCCTGACGCCACAACTGTCTGCCTGTGCCAGCACCCGTGAATCGAGGAACAGCGGACTCGCGGCTACCAGCGCTGGCCCGACGTGGCCGCCCTCAAAGGCCGCGATGAGCTCATCGGCCGAGGAACACAGCACCGAGACCTCATGGCCGTGATGCTGGAGTTGCTGCACGAGCTGCTCCTCACTGCCCGGCGGCAGCGCCAGTGCAATTTGCGCCACGTCAGCCCTTCGCCGCAGGGCTCGCAGGAACGAGCGAGATCGCATCGTCATTGGCGAGGGACTCCAGCACCTTGGCCGTCCTGCCATGTGGAACAAGCACCTCCACGGACTGGCTGCGCCCGTCGGAGATGATGCCGTCAGACCTGATGATTCGAACAACAATCGCGGAGGGCACGAGCACGGACGGCGCGCCGAAGACGCCGCTTTCGCCTTCGCGGGCCGCCCAGATATCCACGATGCTGCCAGGCAGCACAGATCGTGGAAGACCCGCCGCTGGCGATACCACTACGGCGGTCGTGTCGACGCCTCCGGTTGTGCCGACTGATGCCGTTGGAACCAGTTCGCCAGCGCCGATCGGCTTTGTCACGACCAGCCCGTCGGCCGGCAGGTCGCCTTCCAAGAGGTAGCTGCCGGAGATGCCGCCAAGCCTGACGCTGAGACGCACCAGGTCGTCGCTGTTGATCCTGTCTCCCGGCGCCAGGAACGACTTCGCCCCGTATGCACGGGTGCTGCCATCGGCGACGGAGACCAGGCTGACGACTCCCACGACAGAAATCACGACGAGCCCGATGCCGATTGCGAGCCGAGGATCGAACCACCAGCCCCTGGCCTTATGCGGGCCGGAGCCTTCGTGAGCTGCTGCCTTCATCGCCGTCTCATCCCTGTTGGTTGTGATCCGCTGACCATGGTCGCGGTCACCTTCTCACCGCGGGCGAGTTATCCACATCACGGTTATAAACCCTGTTGCGCGGTCATAATCGACTCATGAGCGACACCGACCTTCCCTACATTCACGGCTCCCCGGTCGGGCGCTTCCTCACAATCGGTGACACCGCGGAGATATTGAACATCTCAGCCGGGCAGGCATATGCGCTGGTGAGATCGGGGGAACTTCCCGCGATCAAGATCGGAAGCGGGGGGCAGTGGCGCGTGGAGCACGATGTGCTCGAGGCCTACATCAGCGGTAAGTACGAAGAAGCGCGCAGGCACGCCCTTTGGAACCAGGCCGAATTTGCGAGCCTGGAGGAATACTCCTTCGGCAGCCGTTCATCCCACGCGCAGCAGTAACAGCTGCGCGAAGGGCACGACGCGGTAGCCGCCAACTTCCCTCTCTCGCCTGTGCATGCCTGGCTCGTGCACGGCGAGGTCGAAATGATCACGACCGACCCTGTCGATGGTTCCGTGCAGTTCCCCGTCCAGCAGCCGCACGTCGATCGCACGACGGCGGCGACACAGGTCCCTCAACATGATGCCGAGGCCGATGCGTGAAGCCAGGCCTGTGTCGTCCCCGTCGCTGGAAGCCAGGCTTTGCACTACCTGCGCACGCTCAAGCTCCAGGCCAGCGATCGCAGCTATGGGCACTATGCACTGCAGCCTTCTCGGCGACTCATCGATCAGATCGCCCGACACCCAGTCCCGTCCATAGGCCATCGGCCGAACGCACACCACCAGTCCCCCGTTCAACACCATCCGAATGCCGGAGCGCGGCTTGGAGCCAGCTGCCTCCCTCAGCGACAGGATGCGATCCCGCAGGG
>JAODLU010000063.1 GCA_025464125.1 Microbacteriaceae bacterium
GATGCCGCCACCCGCGCCGACCTCGAGTTCGCCTGGCGCGCGGTGCGGGCGGTCAAGTCGAACGCCATCCTGCTCGCGCACGACGGTGCGTCAGTCGGAGTGGGCATGGGCCAGGTGAACAGGGTCGACTCGTGCAGGTTGGCTGTGAGCCGTGCAGCCGATCGTGCCGCGGGATCTGTGGCGGCATCCGACGCATTCTTCCCGTTTGCCGACGGACTCGAGATCTTGCTCGAGGCCGGCGTTTCAGCTGTCGCCCAGCCGGGCGGTTCCATGCGAGACGGCGAAGTGATCGAGGCCGCGAAGAAGGCCGGCGTCACGATGTACTTCACCGGCGAGCGGCACTTCTATCACTAACGCTCTTTAGCTCAGGTGATCGTGATGCCGGTGATGCTGCCGTTGGTCGCGGTGTCCTTGCCATAGCTGATGGTCGCCGTCGCGGTACGCCCGTCGGGCAGCGTGATGACCGGGGCCGAGGTGTAGCCCGAACCAGCGTTCGTGATGGTCACGGCGTCTCCGACGATTGTGGCGGTGGCGGCTGAGTGCGGCCAGGTCTCACCCATGGTGCCGCTGTAGCGGTAGAAGTTCGACGCGGCATCCAGCTGGTCGTTGGTGATTCCGTATGGCGCGAGCACCTTCAGCAGGGCGGCCTTGTTCAACCCGACCTGCGCGCTGCCAGGAGCCTCCCCACCAGCGGCGGGTGTCACGCCGCTGAAGGCGAGGCGGAACACGTCTTCTGGCACGCCGAGAGCCGCAGCGACGAGAACCACCGGCCGACCGTTGTCTACAGCTTTGGTGTCGAAGCCACCGCTGATCGAGACGGTGATCGCTGCTGTCGTCGAAGAGGTGGACGAATCGGATGCCGGTGCGGATGCCGCGCTGCATCCCGCCAGGGCCAGCACCATAGCTGCTCCTGCTATTGCAATCAGTGTTCTGTTCATGGGGCGAACCTAGCGGCGGGCACCAGCCAGAAGCCCGCTCTTGGCAAACGCATAGGCGTTGCACGGGCAATGCATGGCTCCTCGACGCCGCGCGGCCGTCCCTCGCATTTTCGATCCAATAGGGTCTTGGCATGACCGCTTATACACGCCAGACCACTTTCGCCCGCAGGACAGCGGCTGCTGCAGCCAGCTCGGGGGCGGTCGCGGTCGCTGCGCTCGCCGCATCGATCCTGTTGTTCTTCGGCGCGGCCGGTCTCAACCCCGCGGCGCTCGCCACACTGTTCCAGTACTTCGTCTACTCCACGATCATCACCTTCGTACTGCTCGCGATCTTCGCGCTCGTCGGCATCTACCGCTACTGGTACCTGGCCGTGGTCGGCGCTCTTATCGCCTCGGTGATCGGATCACTGCTGGGGTTCACGATCACGGTAGCCACGTCTGGCACAGCGGTCACCGGCGATGTGTTCGCACAGGTGCCCGCCACTCTCGCCGGGCCGAACCTCGGATTCGTGATCTTCACCGTGATCGGTGCGGTCACCCTCGGCAGCGTCATCTGGAAGCGCATGGTCGGCGACCGGCCGGCATCCACGAGTGACAGGCGCATCGCGGTAGTTCGCGCGCCCGCCGAGAACCTCGCAGACGGCCAGGTCACGCACGTGAAGCGCAAGAAGGTCGACTCCGAACTGGCCGATGCGCAGTGGGACTCCTACGTGGCAGCAATGGCAGACAACGGCTGGGACATCGTCGAGGTGCCCACCGCACCAGCGCTCGCAGACTCGGTGTTCGTCGAAGACGCGATGGTTCTGTTCGGCGACACCGCCGTCATGGCGAGCCCCGGTGCAGAGTCCCGCCGTGGCGAGACCGATGCCGTTCGAGTGATCGCGGGCGACCTGGGCCTTTCAGTCGAACAGATCACACTGCCCGGAACCCTCGACGGCGGCGACGTGCTGAAGGTCGGAACAACTGTTTATGTCGGCCGCGGCGGGCGCACGAATGCTGAGGGCATCCGCCAGCTTCGCGCCATTGTGGCGAGGCTCGGATTCACCGTGGTCGCAGTTCCCGTAACGAAGGTGCTTCATCTCAAAAGTGCAGTGACCGCCCTGCCAGATGGCACAGTGATCGGCTACCCGCCGCTCGTGGATGACCCGTCGATCTTCGACCGCTTCCTCGCGGTTCCGGAAGAGGCAGGCTCTCACGTGGTCGTGCTCGCGCCAGACACCGTGCTCATGGCGACATCCGCTCCCAAAAGCATCACCATGATCGAAGACCTGGGCTACCGCGTAGTCGGTGTCGACATCAGCGAGTTCGAGAAGCTCGAGGGCTGCGTCACCTGCCTTTCGGTTCGGGTGCGCTAGCAATTCGCGCCTCGGCCTTGCGGGGTCGGGGGCGGCGGGCATAATCTGGAAGGCTGCCCGGCGGGCCCCCCAGGGGCACCGCCCAGGCCGATCACGTCATGGGGACCTGGTCGCCCACGAGGTCGAGGCCAGAGGATTCCGTCATGCCCGCAGGAGAGAAGCGACAGGGGACGCTTGCGTCGATGCTGCGCATCTACCCGTACGCGAAAACTGCGATGCCGCGTCTTTATTTGGGTATGGCGGCAGCGCTGGTGGCTGCAGTCGTCGCGCTGGTAATCCCGCAGGTGCTCCGCGCTCTCGTCGACGGTCCGCTGCAGGATGGTGACTCCAGCCAGATCTGGTGGCCAGTGGTAGCCGTGCTCGGTCTTGGAAGTCTCGAAGCGCTCATGATCTGGGTTCGCCGCGCCTTCGTGCTGCAACCGGCTACAGGCATCGAGTCCCGTATGCGCAACGCGCTGTACACGCGCCTGCAGGACCTGCCGGTGAGCTTCCACGACCGCTGGGCGAGCGGCCAGTTGCTTTCCCGCATGCTTTCCGACATCAACCTGGTTCGCCGGTGGCTGCAATTCGGTCTCATCCTGCTCGTCGTCAACTCGCTCACCATCGTGGTCGGACTGGTCTTCCTGCTGTCGATCAGCTGGGTGCTCGGGCTGGTGTTCCTCGTCTGCTCGATTCCCCTGTGGATCTTCAGCTACCTCTTCGAGAACCAGTACGCAGCTGTCGCGAGACGCAGCCAGGACCAGGCCGGCGATCTCGCAACCGCTGTCGAGGAGTCGGTGCACGGCATTCGCGTGCTGAAGGCTTTCGGTCGCGGCAGCTACGCGCTCAAAGGGTTCGCAACGCAGGCCGAGCAGCTGAGGGGCACCGAGCTCGCCAAGGCCAGGGCTATCGCCAACATCTGGTTCTGGTTGCTGCTGGTGCCAGACGTGACGTTCGCGATCAGCCTGCTTGCCGGGGTGTGGCTTGCCGCGGCAGGCCAGCTGTCGGTTGGCCAGCTTGTGGCATTCTTCGCGACGGCGACCGTGCTGCGCTGGCCGGTCGAGTCCATCGGGTTCCTGCTCTCGATGACATTCGACGCGAGGTCCGCCACCGATCGATACTTCGAGATCATGGAGGCGCCGAACACGATCGTTGACCCCGAGCATCCGAAGCAGATCACGCAGCCCGAGGGCCGGCTCGTCTTTCACGACGTGCATTTCAGGTACGCGGATGCCGCTGGTGATACAGCAGACCTGCTCGACGGCGTGACCCTTGCGATCGAACCGGGGGAGACGATGGCCGTCGTCGGTGTCACAGGCTCCGGCAAGTCGAGCCTGACCGCCCTCACCACGCGCCTCTACGACGTGACCGGCGGCTCGATCACCCTCGATGGGGTGGACGTGCGCGACCTGTTGCGTTCAGACCTGCGCCAGCGCATCGCCATGGCGTTCGAAGACGCGACCCTCTTCTCCGCATCCGTGCGCGACAACGTGCTGCTCGGCAAGCCGGACTCGACCGATGAAGAACTCTCCGAGGCGCTCGACATCGCCCAGGCGGATTTCGTATTCCAGCTGCCGAACGGCATCGACACATTGATCGGCGAGGAGGGACTCAGCCTCTCCGGCGGCCAGCGCCAGAGGCTCGCGCTTGCCCGCGCGGTAGCAGCACGCCCCCAGGTGCTTGTGCTCGACGACCCGCTGTCTGCGCTGGATGTCGACACCGAGGCGCTCGTCGAGGCCGCCCTCAGGAGGGTGCTGGCTTCCACCACCGCGCTGGTGGTCGCCCATCGACCGTCCACAGTGATGCTCGCCGACAGGGTCGCCCTGCTCGAGCACGGCAAAATCACCGCGGTCGGCAGGCACAGCGAGCTGCTCGCCACCAACGAGCACTACAGGTTCGTCATCTCGAGCCTCGACGATGAAGATGAGGAGCTGCGCGCATGAGCGACACCGACTCCACTCTCTCGGGCGACTCCACCGTTTCGGGAGTCACTGGCGAGGAGCGAAACGACTTCAACAAGGTCGAGAGCAGGCAGATCCGCGATCGTTCGCTGAAGCTGCTCAACTCGCTGCTGCGGCCGCTCTGGGCGCGAACCACACTCACGATCGCCGTGGTGGTCGTGAGCACCGCCGCGCAGGTCGCGGGCCCCGCGATCATCGCCTTCGGCATCGACACCGGGTTGCCCGCGGCTCTCGATCATCGATGGATCCCGCTCGGCCTCGCGGTCGTCGGCTACCTGTTCACCGGGATTATCGGCGCGGTGCTCATCGCCTGGTACACGGTGTTGTCTGCCCGCATCGGGCAGGCCATCCTGTTCGACCTGCGCAAGCGGGTATTCAGGCACACGCAGAGGCTCAGCGTCGAGTTCCACGAGACCTATACCTCCGGCCGCATCATCGCCAGGCAGACCAGCGACCTCGAGTCCATTCGCGAACTTCTCGATTCCGGCATCAACCAGCTCGTGCAGAGCGGCCTGTACATGCTGTTCATCGCGATCGCACTCTTCCTGCTGGACTGGAAGAGCGGCGTCGTTCTTGTGATCGCCCTCGTGCCTCTCGCGTTCCTCACCCGCTGGTTCGCGAGCCGCTCGCAGCTGGCCTTCCGCGAGACTCGGGTTACATCTGCCCGGCTGATCGTGCAGTTCGTGGAGACCATGACCGGCATCCGTGCGGTGAAAGCGTTCCGCAAGGAGAAGCGCAACGAAACCGGCTTCGCGGGTCTCGTGCAGGACTATCGCGCGGCGAATGTCGGCGCCATCAAACTGTTCGGGGTTTTCGATCCCGGTCTCGTCCTCATCGGCAATGTGGCGCTCGCCGTAGTGCTGCTCATCGGTGGGCTGCGGGTTGCGGCTGGCGGTCTCGAGATCGGTGTGCTGCTCGCTGCGCTGCTGTACGCGCGATCGTTCTTCGCGCCCGCGCAGGAGATGGCGATGTTCTACAACTCCTACCAGGCGGCAGCGGCGTCGCTGGAGAAGATCTCGGGGCTGCTCGAGGAACGTCCTGGCGTGCCAGACCCGACCCGGCCGATCGACCTCTGGGAGGCCCGAGGAGACCTGCGATTCGACGGCGTCGAGTTTGGCTATGGTGCAGGCAAGGTCATCCTGCCGAACTTCGACCTCGAACTGCTGGCCGGCCAGACCATCGCACTCGTCGGATCGACCGGCGCGGGCAAATCCACCCTGGCCAAGCTCGTCTCGCGGTTCTACGACCCGTCGAAGGGCACGATCTCGCTCGACGGTGTCGACCTGCGCATGCTGCATCCGAAAGACCTTCGCAGGGCCATCGTGATGGTGACCCAGGAGGCGTACCTGTTCTCGGGGTCCGTCGGCGAGAACATCTCGCTCGGCAAGCCAGGAGCATCCCGCGACGAGATCGTTGGTGCTGCGAAGGCCGTCGGCGCGCACGAGTTCATCAGTGCGCTGCCTGACGGCTACGACACCGACGTGAACAAGCGCGGCGGTCGGGTCTCCGCTGGCCAGCGCCAACTCATCTCGTTCGCCAGGGCATTCCTCGCCGACCCCAGCGTGCTCATCCTCGACGAGGCAACCGCATCCCTCGACATCCCGAGCGAGCGTCTCGTGCAGGAGGGCTTGCAGACCCTGCTCGCCGACCGCACGGCCATCATCATTGCCCACCGCCTGTCGACGGTCGCCATCGCTGACAGGGTGCTGGTCATGGAGCACGGTCGCATCGTCGAAGACGGCACCCCGGCCGACCTCATCTCGGGTACAGGCAGGTTCGCGCACATGCACGCGGCCTGGCGGGATTCGCTGGTCTAGCAGTTCTTGGCGGAGCGATCGTGTGGCGGCGGGCTGGGCGGTCAGGGCGTCCAGCGAGCGAGGGCCAGGTCCACGCGAAAGACACCGCCGGCTGACCACTTGAGCGGGGTACTTTCCGCCCGGTAATACTCGAGCGCCCGGGACTCGTGATCGGCAGCAGGATGCCCGCTCGCCCGTATCACGCGCCACCATGGCACCTCGCCACCGTAGTAGGCCATAACCTGTCCGACGCCGCGCGCGGCCCGCGAACCGATGGCGGCGGCGACATCCCCGTAGGTCATCACGGTGCCGGCCGGGATGGATTCCACGACCGCCAGCACGCGTGAGACGAAGTCGTCAGGGGCAGGCGCGGAGTCGCCGGAAGCTGGTCCAGCCTCGGAGGCAGCCACTACAGGTCGAGCAGGCCGATGTTCTCGCCGTACTGGCTCTGGCCGACGATTACGAAGCCGGTGTGCAGGAAGAACTGCTCAGGTCCGTCTTCTCCGGGCTCCCACAGGGCGTTCAGTCGGCCGAACCCGCGCAGGCGCGCTTCCTCGGCGAGCGCCCACACGGCGAATTTGCCAACACCGTGACCCTGGGCGTCCCCTGCGACGCTGACCCGCCAGATGCAGCTGCGGAATTCTTCCTGCGTGGCCTCAGGGTCGAAGTTGCCCCTGATGAACCCGACCACGCGGTCGTCTTCGAGTACCACCCTCGTCCAGCTGGTGCTGGGGTCGATGTACGCGTCGGCGATCGCGTAGGAGGGAGGGGTAACGAACTGTTCCTGGCCGCGCCGGAGCATGAGTCCGTTCGCGGCAACGATCGTCTTTGCCGACAGTTCTTCGAGTCGCAGCTCAGCCATAACCACAGGCTAACGCGAGCCGCCGATTTGTGCGGAAGTATCTCGATGTCGAGATACTTATCCGAGCGGGTAAGCTGTTCGAGGTGGCAGAGACCCTGCCTATAAGGAGAGCAACGTTGTCGAAGATCAAGGTAGAGGGAACCGTTGTAGAGCTTGACGGTGACGAGATGACTCGCATCATCTGGCAGAAGATCAAGGAAACCCTGATCCATCCCTACCTCGACATCAACCTCGAGTATTACGACCTCGGCATCGAGCACCGCGACGAGACCGACGACCAGGTCACCATCGATGCTGCACACGCCATCCAGAAGCACGGTGTCGGCGTGAAGTGCGCGACCATCACCCCCGATGAGGCACGCGTCGAAGAGTTCGGCCTCAAGCAGATGTGGAAGTCGCCGAACGGCACGATCCGCAACATTCTCGGCGGCGTCATCTTCCGCGAGCCCATCATCATCTCCAACATTCCGCGCCTCGTGCCCGGCTGGAACAAGCCGATCATCATTGGCCGCCACGCGTTCGGCGACCAGTACAAGGCCACGGACTTCCGCTTCCAGGGCAAGGGAAAGCTCACCGTAGCTTTCACGCCAGACGACGGGTCAGAGCCCCTGCAGTTCGAGGTGTACCAGTCCCCGGGCAGCGGTGTGGCGCAGGTGCAGTACAACCTCGACGAGTCGATCCGTGACTTCGCCCGCGCCAGCCTGCAGTACGGCCTCACCCGCAAGTACCCGGTCTACCTGTCGACGAAGAACACCATCCTCAAGGCGTACGACGGTCGCTTTAAAGACATCTTCGAAGAGATCTTCCAGGCAGAGTTCAAGCCGCAGTTCGACGAGCTCGGCCTGACCTATGAGCACCGCCTCATCGACGACATGGTCGCCTCCTCCATGAAGTGGGAGGGCGGCTACGTCTGGGCATGCAAGAACTACGACGGTGACGTGCAGTCAGACACCGTTGCGCAGGGCTTCGGCTCACTTGGTCTCATGACCTCAGTGCTCGCAACCCCCGACGGCAGGATCGTCGAGGCAGAGGCTGCTCACGGAACCGTCACCCGGCACTACCGCCAGCACCAGGCCGGCAAGCCGACATCCACCAACCCCATCGCCTCGATCTACGCGTGGACCCGCGGTCTCATCCACCGCGGAACCCTCGACGGTAACCAGGAACTGATCGAGTTCGCGAACACCCTCGAAGACGTGGTCATCAAGTCGGTCGAAGCCGGCCACATGACCAAAGACCTCGCGGCGCTCGTCGGGCCAGACCAGAAGTGGGAAACCACCGAAGAGTTCCTCGACACCCTCGATAAGAACCTGGCCACCCGCCTGGCCTAGGTTTCGGTAGTTGTAAGGCGCCCCTCGACTATGTCGGGGGGCGTTCTTGTTTTCCGTGCGCGGTATCTTCGCGCGCAGCCTGTTCGCGGCCAGTCTCCTTGCGCCCCGAAAGGAATCCGCTTACGGCCGCCACGACGCCGAACACGATGCCGACGATCGGGAAGCCGAGCATGAACCATGCGGCGACCGCTGCGCCCATGACGAAGACCTCGACAAGGGTGCGGCCGACGACATCCTGCGGGAACACCGCTTTGGGCGAGCGAAACAGGCCCCAGATCACCGCGGCGAACAGGGGTGCGCCGATCATGAAGAAGACGCCAGGCAGTGGGAAAGGCCAGGCGAGATAGCCCCAGTAGCCGAGCGAGAACAGCGCGAATAGTTCGAGCAAGAACCTCAGCACATCGTTGGGCGAGATGGGCGCCTGGGGCTTCGGCTTACCGGCGGCAGACCCGCTGTCGGCGGTCATTTGAAGATGATCGTGCGTCTGCCATCCTGCAGCACGCGGTTTTCGGCGAACCATTTCACGGCCTGCGTGAGAGTTCGCGATTCTTCGTCCTGGCCGATCGCCATCAGCTCTTCCGGCGTGCGCGAGTGATCGACGCGCACCACATTCTGCTCGATGATCGGACCCTCATCGAGATCACTCGTCACGAAGTGGGCGGTCGCCCCGATGAGCTTGACACCGCGGGCGTGGGCCTGGCGGTAAGGGTTCGCGCCCTTGAAGCCGGGCAGGAACGAGTGGTGGATGTTGATGATGCGACCTGCGAGCTTGTCGCAGAGTTCGGGCGAAAGAATCTGCATGTAACGGGCGAGCACGACGAGCTCGATATCGAACTGCTCCACGGCCGCGAGCACCCGGTCTTCGAACGCCTGCTTGTCGGCGGGGGAGCCGATCGGATGCACCTCGAATGGCACCCCGTAGAACTCCGCCAGCGTGCCGAGGTCGGGGTGATTGCTGAGCACGAGCGGAAGTTCGACGGCCAGCTGGCTGGCCCTCTCGCGGAAGAGCAGGTCGTTGAGGCAATGGGCCGCCCTGGAGACGAGCACGAGCGTTCGCAGGGGTCGGCCGACGACATCCAGTTTCGCGTTCATTTCGTAGCTGGCGACGACCGGTGCGAGCGCTGCCTCGAATGCGGCGCGGCCGACCGTGGACTCGACCTGGAGCCGCATGAAAAACGTGCCGGTATCGTCACTCGAGAACTGCTGGGACTCGGTTATGTTGCCCCCGGCCGTGACTATCGACCCGCTGATCGCGTGAACGATGCCGGGCCTGTCAGCGCAGGTGATGGTCAGCACCCAGTGGGTTGTTTCGGCGGTCACGGTTCAAGGGTATTGTGCAAACGTTGCCGCGCGTGCCCGCGGCAGCCCGCGGGCGGCGCATCGTCACACCCAACCAGAAATCGAGCCTGAGCGTGACCGCGCCGAAAGAATCAACAACCGCATTCCCGTGGGTCGGCCTTCTCGTGCTCTCAGGGGCGATCTTCGTCTCGGTGACGAGCGAGTTCCTGCCGACAGGCCTCCTGCCAGACATGGCAAAGGAACTCGGCGTATCGGAGTCGCGCATCGGCCTGCTCATCACGGTCTTCGCCGCGACGGTTGTCGTATCCACAACGCCACTTGCCGCACTCACCCGCCGCTTTCCGCGGAAGAGCCTTGTCGTGGCAGCGCTCGTGGTCAACGCGGTTGCGGCGATCCTTGGTGCCATTTCGCCCAGCTATGAAGTGCTGCTCGGTGCCCGCGTGCTGGGAGGACTCGCCCACGGGCTGTTCTGGGCGGTGGTCGGCGCGTATGCGGGTCACCTCGTGCCGAAGCACCTCATCGGAAGGGCGGTGGCCGTCACGAGCGGCGGCGGCACCGTGGCCTTCGTGCTCGGGGTGCCGCTCGGCACAGCCCTCGGGCACGCCCTTGGCTGGCGTCTCGCCTTCGCCGTGGTCGGCGGAGTGATGCTGCTGCTTTCAGCGCTCGTGTTGTGGCTTCTTCCGCCGGTCGACCACAGGGTCAGCCTCGCGACCGGCGAGATTCCGTTGCCGATGCGCCGTGACCCCAGCGTGCCCGGCGTGATCATCATCTGCCTGGTGCTCATCACGCTGATGACCGGCCAGAACCTCTACTACACCTACATAGCCCCCTGGTTGATCGCGACCGCGCACTTCAGCGCAGCTGCGGTCGCGCCACTGCTGTTCGTATTCGGCGCGGCTGGTGCCATCGGGCTCGTCGCCGCGGGATTCATCGCCGACCGGTTTCCCCGCCGCGGATTCGTGGTGGTGACCCTGGTCGTGCTCGCGGGCGTACTCATGATCGCGCTGGCATCTGCGAACCAGGTCATGGTGATAGTTGCGCTCGCGGTGTGGGGGGCCGGATTCGGTGCGTTGCCCGCAATGCTGCAGGCGCGGATGCTGCACACGGCCTCTGCGCGCATGCGAGACATCGGGGCGGCGCTGTTTACGACATCCTTCAACCTCGCCATCGGCGTAGGTGCGCTGGTTGGCGGAGTGCTGCTCGATTCGTCAGGTGTGCGTGTGCTGCCCTACTACTACCTCGCGTTCCTCGTGGCAGGCATCCTGCTGAGTCTCGTGACGGATGCCTGGCTCGCGAGCCGGGCCAGGCAACCCGTCTAGCGCACGGTCGGGCCCCGCACCGATAGTGTGCACATGTCGTCTCCCGTGCAAGCGAGAGCTTCACGGCGCAAAGATGCGCCGCCCGGCAAAGAACGGTGTGCATCGTGGTCACGTCGAAAGACAACACAACAGCTTTTCCATGGGTTGGGCTGTTCGTGCTCGCCGGGGCAGTCTTCGTGGCGGTGACCGCCGAGTTCGTGCCGACCGGGCTGCTGCCGGACATGGCTCACGACCTGCATGTTTCCGAGTCGCGGATCGGCCTGCTCGTCACAGTGTTCGCTGTCAGCATCGTCATCACCACAACGCCACTCGTGGCACTCACGCGTCGGTTCTCGCGAAAGTACCTCGTCGTGCTCGTGCTGCTGGCCAACGCGATTGCTGCAGGGCTCGCGGCCATCGCGCAGAGCTACGAGGTGCTGCTGGTTGCCAGGGTGCTCGGCGGCATGGCCGACGGCCTGTTCTGGGCGGTCGCTGGCGCGTACGCCGCTCACCTCGTTGCGAAAGAGCGCATCGGCAGGGCTGTGGCGATCACGAGCGGTGGGGCGACGGCGGCCTTCATCCTCGGCGTGCCATTCTCCGCTGCGATCGGGCACGCCCTCGGCTGGAGACTCGCCTTCGGCGGCATCGCGGCGCTCATGGTCGTGCTCTCAGTGCTGGTGCTGGTGCTGCTGCCAGCAGTTGAGCACCGGGTCACGCTCGCTGATGGTGAAGTAGCAGCGCCATTGCGTCACGACCGCAGCATCCCCGGGGTGGTCATCGTCTGCCTTGTGATCATCACCATCATGACCGGGCAATACATCTACTACACCTACATTGCGCCGTGGCTGATCGGCGTCGGCGGCTTCAGCCCTGGCGCGATCGCTCCACTGCTCTTCGTCTTCGGTGTCGCCGGAGCGGTGGGTCTCGTTGTCGTCGGCCTCTTCAGCGACAGGTCGCCCGGGGTCACCGTCATCATCGTCACCGCCGTGGTGCTCGTGAGTGTGGCCGTGCTCGCGCTGTTCTCGTCGAACACTGTCGTTCTGATCATCGCGTTCGCGGTGTGGGGAGCGGCGTTCGGCGCATACCCTTCACTGTTCCAGGCACGGCTGTTCCACACCGCATCGCACGCGATGCGCGACCTCAGCGGTGCGCTCTTCGCAACCTCGTTCAACGTGGCGATCGGCATCGGCGCCCTGCTCGGCGGCGTGCTGCTCGACCAGTCCGGGCTGCGGGTGCTTCCGTTCTACTTTGTCGGTTTCCTCGCCGTGGCAATCGTGCTCAGCCTGGTGACGGATGCCTGGCTCGCGACACGCGCGAAAGCAGAGCTCACCCGCTAAACCGACAGCCGCAGGCCGATCGTCAGGGAGCAGTGTCTGGCCTGGAGAGTCCCAGTCGTGGAAAAAGCACCGTGTAGCCCTCCTGGAGTCCGCCGTTCAGCGCTCCCAGGACATGGCCGCCATTCAGCACCTCGAAATAGGTCGTCTTCCAACCGGCGGCCGCGGCGAAGCGATTCATGTCCTGTGCCTGCTTCCTGTATGCAGAATCGTCGGACCCGACGGTGAAGATGCCGACGGTGTTGTCGTAGTGACCCGCCGCCAGGATGTTCTGCGGCTTGGACGCCTCGTATGCTGCACGGTTTCCGGCGAACGCTCCGGCGAGCATGGCATCCTGCCGGTTGTCGCCAGCTACCTCCTCACCTGAGATGTCGAGTACATTGCCCCAGACTTGCGGGAACCTGGCCCCGAGATAGGCCGCGCACTCGCCGCCGTTCGAGTACCCGGCGATGGTCCAGTGGGCCGGGTCCTGGATCACGTGCAGGTTCACGCGGGCCCAGGAGACTGCATCCTGTGTCAGGTATGTCTCAACTTTTCCGAATTTCGTCGAGTCTGTGCAGCCCGGGTCGTTTGCGGGATTACCGATCTGGTCGACCACCAGCACGATCGGGGCGAGTCCGCCGTGGCGCGCGGCGAATGCATCGAGGATCGGCTTCTGGAACGACGGATCAGGATTTCCCGGCTGCCCCATGAGCATGATGACGAGAGGCAGCGGCGGTGGTTTCGCAACGAGTGCCGCTGGCGGCAGGTAGAGGCCGGCAGGCCGGGCCGCGAATCCCGAGGCCGTGTTGGGAATGGTGACCTGGCCGATGGTTCCCTGGGTGGGCAGGTCGGCTGGCGCGATCCAGTTGTCCCACAGCGATGCTCCACTGAGGATCAGCCGATTAAGGTATTCGCTCGGGTCGGTCGTAGCAACAGGGGTTGGCACGTGAATCTTCTTCTGGGTTTGCATGCCGGCCAGGTCGGCGACCGTGCGGTCCAGCCCGAACTCCATGTTGATGCCGACGGTGCCGACGACGAGAAAAAGCACCACCGCGAGCGATGCCAGCACCTTGCGGTACCACTGCGAGCGCCAGAGGTTGACGATGGCGAGTCCCATGCCGGCGAAGGTCACGTACACCCATGCGACGGTGCCCTGGGTGAGTCCTACCCCGAGAACATTTGTGACCCCGACGAGTAGGAGCACGCCGCCCGCCAGCAGTGCGCCGGCCAGCAGCCCCGCCAGCCCCGTGATTATCCAGCGCCGTGTCGGCCGACGCAGGGCGAGGTAGAGGAGTGCGCCAAGAGCGAGCGTGTAGACGACACCGACGACAGGCCCGTCCATGATATTCAGGCTCAGGAGAGCATCCACGGTGATCCTTTGATTGCAGCTTTCGGTGCGGATGCTGGCACGCGAGTCTATGTCGCCGGAGGGTGCGCCGCCGACCGCAGGTGGGTAAGATCTCTCATGTCGCGACTGGCGTTCAGGTGGGTAACCATCGGGGAGTGACTGACTACGATTGGGCCGTTCGCCTGGGCCCACCGGATACCGTGTGTTCTATCCGTCGAGTGTCAAGGAGTCGCCCAATGTCCAGTCTTCCCTCCACCTTCTCGGATCCGCTTTCGAGCGTTGATCCCGAAATCGCCCTCGTGCTCGAGCAGGAGCTGGGGCGCCAGCGCGGCACCCTCGAAATGATCGCGAGCGAGAACTTCGTGCC
>JAODLU010000071.1 GCA_025464125.1 Microbacteriaceae bacterium
GGGCATGCCGCTGTACGGCCACGAACTCGGGCTCGACACCTTTCCGGTGCAGGCTGGCCTCGGCCGTGTGGTGAACCTCGCCAAGGATGGGGATTTCGTCGGCCGAACCGCGGTCGAGGCTGGCCCCGCTGAAGGTTCCAGGGTGCTTGTTGGCCTAAGGGCCGACGGCAAACGTGCGGGTTGCGCAGGCTATCTCGTCTACGACGTCGAAGGCGTCGAAGTCGGCGAGGTCACGAGTGGCGCGCTCAGCCCCACGCTCGGTTATCCGGTCGCGATGGCCTACGTCGATGCCAGCGCGAGCGAGCTGGGCACCGAGCTACTGGTCGACGTGCGCGGTACCCGCATCGCGGCATCCGTCATTCCCCTTCCCTTCTACAAACGAGAGGCCAAGTCATGACCGAGCAGGGCACCCTCAAATACACAGCCGACCACGAATGGGTGGATGTTGACGGTGACGTCGCCACCGTCGGAATCACCGCATACGCTGCCGAGAAGCTCGGAGACGTGGTGTTCGTCGACCTGCCAGCCGTTGGGGCAACAGTCGCAAGCGGGGCGATTGTCGGCGAGATCGAATCGACCAAGTCGGTTGGTGAACTGTTCGCACCGGTCAATGGCACGGTGGAAGCGGTCAACGATGCGGTGGTCGCAAGTCCGGAACTCGTCAACAGCGACCCCTTCGGTGAAGGCTGGCTCATCAAAGTGAAGTTCACCGAGCTGCCGCAGCTGCTGAGCTTCGACGAGTACAGCGCGCTGGTAGGGGAGTGATGGCCGACTCCACCGCGTCGAATTCGAGGCTCGACTCCGCAGACGTGCTGCTGCCTGACGGTGCATTCGTCGACAGGCATATCGGCACCGATGAGGATGCCCAGCGCCTGATGCTCACAACCCTCGGTTACGACTCGGTTGAGGCGCTCGTCGAGGCGGCAGTACCAGCGTCCATCCAGGTCGACGCATTCGGGGGAGCGAGCAAGGCTCTTCCGCCCCCCGCCACTGAGCGCGAGGCGCTCGCCGAACTGCGTGGGCTGGCCAGGCTCAACACCGTCAACCGCTCGATGATCGGGCTCGGGTACTACGACACGGTCACCCCCGCCGTCATCAAACGCAACGTGCTCGAGAACCCGAGCTGGTACACCGCGTACACGCCGTACCAGCCGGAGATCTCCCAGGGGCGCCTTGAGGCACTCATCAATTTCCAGACCATGGTCACCGACCTCACCGGTCTCGACACAGCGAACGCCTCGATGCTCGACGAGGGCACGGCGGTGGTCGAAGGCATGATGCTCGCCAGGCGCGCCTCGAAGTCAGCCTCGAAGGTCTTCCTCGTCGACGCAGACGCCCTGCCGCAGACCAAAGCGCTGCTGCGAAATCGTGCGGCGGCAGTTGGCATCGTGCTGCACGAGACGGCGTACGACCTCGATCCGGCCGACGTGCCAGAGCTCGACGTCTTCGGAGCTTTCATCCAGTACCCCGGGTCCTCCGGCCGCATCTGGGACCCGTCCAAAGTGATCGCGGCGGTGAAGGCCCAGGGTGGCCTCGCGGTGGTCGCAGCCGATCTTCTCGCGCTCACCCTCATCACGTCTCCCGGCGAGCTCGGTGCCGACGTGGCAGTCGGCACCACCCAGCGCTTCGGCGTACCGATGGGGTTCGGCGGTCCGCACGCTGGCTACATGGCTGTGCGCGCAGGGCTCGAACGACAGTTGCCCGGGCGCCTGGTCGGGGTGTCGCAGGATGCGACCGGCCACCCCGCATACCGGCTGTCGCTGCAGGTGCGTGAACAGCACATCCGCCGCGACAAGGCAACGTCCAACATCTGCACGGCGCAGGTACTGCTCGCCGTCATGGCGAGCATGTACGCGGTTTACCACGGGCCACAGGGTCTCAAGCTCATCGCGACCCGGGTCACCCGGCTCACCCGCCTGCTTGCGCGCGCGGCATCCGAAGCCGGCCACACCCTGGTCACGGCCAACTACTTCGACACGCTCACACTGCACACGAAGACGGATGCGGCCAGGCTCGTCGAGCGAGCCCACCAGGCCGGCTACCTGCTTCACCTGGCCGACGAGGATCACGTGCAGCTCTCGGTGGACGAAACCACCACCATGGACGACGTACGAGCCGTGGCACGAATCCTCGGCGAAGACCTGTCGGATGAGACCATCCACGCTGAGATGGACTGGATACCGTCGTCGCTGGTTCGCACCAGCAGCTACCTCGGGCATCCGGTCTTCAACACTCACCGGTCCGAGACCGCGATGATGCGCTACCTGAAACACCTCGCCGACTATGACTACGCGCTTGATCGCGGAATGATTCCACTCGGCTCCTGCACGATGAAGCTCAACGCCGCCACAGAGATGGAAGCGGTGACCTGGCCTGAGTTCGCGAACATCCACCCGTTTGCCCCGGAGAAGGATGTCGAGGGCTACCTGCGCCTGATCGAACAGTTGCAGGGCTGGCTGGCCGACGTGACCGGCTACGACGAGGTCTCGCTGCAGCCGAACGCTGGCAGCCAGGGTGAGCTGGCCGGACTGCTCGCGATCCACGGCTATCACCTCTCCCGCGGCTCGTCGGAGCGAACGGTCTGCCTGATTCCCTCCAGCGCTCACGGCACCAACGCCGCGTCGGCAGTTCTTGCGGGCATGAGGGTCGTCGTCGTTGCCACCAACGAGCTCGGCAACGTCGACCTCGACGACCTGCACGCCAAGATCGAGCTGCACAAAGACGAGCTCGCCGCGCTGATGATCACCTACCCGTCGACCCACGGCGTCTACGAGCACGAGGTCGGCGCGATCTGTGCCGCTGTGCACGATGCGGGGGGACAGGTCTACGTCGACGGCGCGAACCTCAACGCGCTGCTCGGTTTCGCCAGGTTCGGCGACTTCGGCGGGGACGTATCGCATCTCAACCTGCACAAGACGTTCTGCATCCCCCACGGCGGCGGCGGCCCTGGCGTCGGTCCGGTCGCGGCGAAGTCGCACCTGGCCCCGTTCCTGCCAGGCCACCCGATGGCGCAGCGGGCGTTCAGCGGCGCTCCGGAGAACATCGTGAGTGCTGCGCCTTACGGCAGCCCGAGCATCCTGCCTATTTCATGGGCGTACGTGCGCATGATGGGTGCCGACGGATTGAAGGCAGCAACCGGGGCCGCAGTGCTTGCCGCCAACTATGTCGCTGTGCGCCTGCGGGGCCACTACCCGGTGCTGTACTCCGGCGAGAACGGACTGGTGGCCCATGAGTGCATCCTCGACCTGCGGCCGCTCACCGAGGCAACAGGCGTGACCGTGGATGACGTGGCCAAGCGACTGATCGACTACGGCTTCCACGCGCCGACGATGTCGTTCCCGGTGGCGGGCACGCTCATGGTCGAGCCGACCGAGTCGGAGGACCTGCCGGAGATCGACCGGTCCGGCGGCCGAGCAGCTCCCGACGAAGCGTCGCGCGTCTCGGGACCCGACCTGCCCTGGCACCGGAACATCGTGTCCGCGGCGCCG
>JAODLU010000116.1 GCA_025464125.1 Microbacteriaceae bacterium
CCTCGGCACGTCCTTTCATCCGGAAATAACCGGTGACACGCGCTTCCACGGCTACTTCGTCAAGAAGGTGCGCGCCGCTGGATAGAATGGCCGCATGTCAGGCCATTCCAAATGGGCAACCACTAAGCACCAAAAAGCGGTCAAAGACTCGCGCCGTGCCAAGTCGTTCGCCAAGCTCATCAAGAACATCGAAGTAGCAGCCAAGATGGGCGGAGCAGACATGTCGGGCAACCCGACACTTGTCGATGCCGTCCAGAAGGCAAAGAAGACGTCGGTGCCGAACTCGAATATAGATTCGGCGATCAAGCGAGGTTCAGGGCAGCTCGGAGAGGCCGTCGACTACCAAACCATCATCTATGAGGGCTATGCCGCTGGCGGTGTTGCCCTGCTGATCGAGTGCCTCACAGACAATAAGAACCGTGCTGCGGCCGATGTTCGCACGGTGATGAGTCGCAACGGCGGCACCATGGGCGACCCAGGCAGCGTCGCATACAACTTCAGCCGCAAGGGTGTCGTGTCGGTCACCAAGGTCGACGGGGTCAGCGAAGACGACATCCTCACCGCCGTTCTCGACGCTGGCGCTGAGGAGGTCAACGACCGCGGTGAGGGGTTCGAGATCATTTCTGAACCGCACGACCTGGTCGCCACGCGAACCGCACTGCAGGACGCCGGTATCGACTACGACGCTGCGGACGTGGAGTTCGTGCCTGGCCTTACGATCGAAGTTGACGTCGAGACTGCCCGCAAGATTTTCAGGCTGATCGATGCGCTCGACGACAACGACGACGTGCAAAACGTGTACGGCAACTTCGAGATCCCGGCTGACGTCCAGGCCGTTCTCGACGAGGAGTAGCCAGCGCCCGTGGTCGCCCTCAGGGTGCTCGGCATCGATCCAGGGCTCACCCGCTGCGGGGTCGGAATTGTGGATGTCACATCCACAAGGTCGGCCACTCTTGTTGAGGTTGCTGTTATCCGCACCCCACCAGACCTGCCGCTCGAACAGCGACTATTGCAGGTTGGTCTCGAGATCGAGCGCATGCTTCTCGAGCACAAGCCCGGCGCCGTGGCCATCGAGCGGGTCTTCGCCCAGCACAACCTCCGAACGGTGATGGGCACGGCGCAGATCAGTGGAGTGGCCCTGCACATGGCGGCCAAGCACGGCCTGGCCGTCGGACTGCACACGCCGTCCGAGGTCAAGGCTGCGCTGACCGGTTATGGCTCAGCAGACAAGAAGCAGGTGGCAACCATGGTGGCGCGGGTGCTAGGGCTGGCGCAGCTTCCAACGCCAGCTGACGCTTCGGATGCCCTGGCCATCGCCATTTGCCACGCCTGGCGGCGAGGGGCGACAGTCGCGGCCCCTGGTGCTGTGCTCACGCCGGCGCAGCAGGCATGGCTCGCCGCGGAACGGTCCACGGCGAAGTCGGCGCCCAAACGTAGGCTTGCCCCATGATCTCTTCCGTGCGCGGCGTCGTCATCCACGTCGCTGGCACGACCGCGGTCGTCGAGGTCGGGGGAGTGGGCCTGGCAATCAGCGTGACTCCACAGCACGCCATGCTGCTCCGCGTCGGCAGCGAGGCAACCCTTCGCACGGCACTGATCGTAAGAGAAGACGACCTGTCACTCTTCGGCTTCCAGGCGGCCGATGAACTCGCAGTCTTCGATCTGTTGCGCGGTGTTACCGGGGTCGGCCCGAAGTCGGCGATGGGTGTGCTTGCCACGCTGTCCCCGGCTCAGGTCGCAACTGCAGTGGCCACAGAGAACGACGGCGCATTCCGCAAGGTCTCAGGCATCGGCCCGAAGACCGCCAAGCTCATCGTGCTCTCACTCGCGGGCAAGATGCAGGTGACAGCGTCCACCTCCGCTGCTACGCCGGCCGCCGCAACTCCCGTGCACGAAAGCGTGCTGGTCGCCCTCGTCGGACTCGGCTGGTCTGAGCGGGTCGCAGCGCAGGCGGTTGACGAGGCAGTGGCCGAGGCTTCTGTAGCTGACGCGGCGACTACGCAGTCGCTGCTGCGCCTGGCCCTGACGCGCCTTGGGCCGCAGCAGTACACGGGTGCGCTATGAGCCTGTCCGAAGATCCGTCTGTCGCCATCGTCCGACCCACTCCTGAATCGGATGCAGAGCTCGCCTTCGAGGGTGCGCTGCGGCCAACATCACTTGCTGAGTTCGTTGGGCAGGCGAAGGTGCGCGCGCAACTGCAGCTGCTGCTCGATGCGGCCAGGATCCAGAACCGCACTCCTGACCACATCCTGTTGTCGGGGCCCCCAGGTCTCGGGAAGACCACTCTCGCCATGATCGTGGCCCATGAGAGCGGGCGCCCGTTGCGCATGTCGAGCGGGCCAGCTATCCAGCATGCCGGCGATCTCGCGGCGGTCCTTTCGTCTCTGGTCCCGGGGGAGATCCTGTTTATCGACGAGATCCACAGAATGGCACGCTCCGCTGAGGAGATGCTCTACCTCGCGATGGAAGACTTCCGCATCGACATCATGGTGGGCAAGGGTGCTGGAGCCACCAGCATCCCGCTCGACCTCGCGCCATTCACGCTGGTCGGAGCGACAACGCGGTCCGGCCTACTGCCGAACCCCCTGCGCGATCGTTTCGGATTCACCGCGCACCTCGAGTTCTATTCTGAGCAGGAACTGCAACAGGTGCTGCTGCGCGCCGCCCAACTGCTCGACCTTCCGGTCGACCGGGAGGCACTGGCGGAGATCGCTGGCCGCTGCAGGGGAACACCGAGAATCGCGAACCGCCTGCTTCGACGCGTGCGCGATTACTCACTGGTTCATTCGACAGCAGGACTGGCGGCGGTCAACGCCGCGCTCGACCTCTATGACGTGGATGAACTGGGGCTCGACCGACTTGACCGTGCAGTAATGGAGGCGATACTGACACGCTTCGACGGGGGACCCGTCGGGCTCAACACACTCGCGGTGTCCGTCGGCGAAGAGGGCGAGACCATCGAGTCGGTGGTCGAACCATTCCTGGTGCGAATCGGTCTCATCACCCGCACTCCACGAGGCAGGGTCGCAACGAAGGCTGCATGGAAACATTTCGGGATCCGCCGCGACGCAGGGACGCTCTTCGGGGATGACCTATAATTCAAGCTGGCCTCACAGCACGTCGGGTTAGACTCCCGGTGTTTCCTACCCCCAGTTTTTGGAAGGTTTTCCACCCATGCCTGATTTCACTATCATCCTCGTTGCGGTTGCGCTTGCGGTGTTTGTCTTCTTCCAGTTCCGTTCTTCGCGCAAGCGTGCCAAGGAGACTGCAGAGCGCCAGGCATCAATCGGCCCGGGCGTCGAGGTCATGACTAATTACGGTCTCTTCGGCACCATCGTTTCGGTCGACGAGGCGAACAACCTTGCGTTCATCGAGACGTCACCCGGCAACGTCGTCAAGATCCACCGCTCGACCATCCTCAAGGCTGCAGACGACCTGGTCGCACCCGAGTCAGACGCTGAACTCGAAGAAGAGGGCGGCGGCAACACCAGCTTCCAGCTGAATGAAGACAACGCAATCCCCGCAGGCGAGCCCAAGTTCGGCGAGCGCGTCGTGCCAGAGGTCGAAGCCAAGAAGCCAGTGCGCAAGACGACCAAGAAGACCGCCGAGTAGCCACTAACCTGTTGTGTGCCCACGTGCGGTCTGCACGTGGAGCCTCCAGCGTGTCCTTCGCACTAGCGACAACACGCACATAGAAAGCTGAGTTACTCGTGGCACGATCGACCCCGGTCAAAAAGGCCTGGCGCTCCCTGACCTGGCTAGTGGTCATCGTCGCCGCCCTTGCTGCCCTCAATGGGGCGAGCGTCCTGTGGGGCGGGGGATCGTGGGCGCCAAAGCTCGCGCTCGACCTCGAGGGTGGCACCGAAATCATCCTCACCCCCCAGGTGGCCGATGGCGCCAAGGCCCCGACCGCTGAGCAGCTCGACCAGGCTGTGGCGATCATCCGCCAGCGAATCGATGCGAGCGGCGTTTCAGAAGCCGAGATCAACACCCAGGGCAGCCAGAATGTTGTCGTCTCCATCCCGGGCACGCCAGACCAGGAGACGCTGAACCGCATCGAATCGTCGGCGAAGCTGGAATTCCGTCCGGTGCTCCTCGCAGGTGCCCCGGCAAGTTCAAGCGCAGGCGCAACCGACTCGCCAACCCCAACCCCAA
>JAODLU010000151.1 GCA_025464125.1 Microbacteriaceae bacterium
TGCCAGATCTACCTGCTGCTCGTGCGCGCCGGGCTGCTCGGCCGCGCCCCCAGCCCCGCATGACCCCCGGATGGGTGTCATAGGCTGGGCACCCATCCAACGGAGGAGACACCATGGCTGTGACGAGCGAATCGACAACACTCTGGACCGGCGACCTGGCTGGCGGCGCTGGCACGACCACTCTC
Source organism: Microbacteriaceae bacterium (assembly GCA_025464125.1). GTDB lineage: Bacteria > Actinomycetota > Actinomycetes > Actinomycetales > Microbacteriaceae > Lacisediminihabitans. The sequence goes on from JAODLU010000151.1 coordinate 186, forward strand.
GACTCCTCGAAGGCGGCCGAGTTGCCTGTCAGTTGGGCGGCCAGGTCGCAGGGCGTTGCGGGCATGACCAACCCCGAGGAACTGCTGGGAGCTGCCCACTCCGCCTGCTTCGCCATGGCTTTCTCGAACATGCTCTCGGAGTTCGGGTCCCCGCCGCAGAGCCTGCACGTGACTGCGGCTGTCACGTTCGACCCGGCTGAGGGCATCACCGGCAGCCACCTGCTCGTCAACGCGCAGGTTGCCGGCATGTCAGACAGCGACTTCCAGAGCCTGGCCTCAGAGGCGAAAACCGTCTGCCCCGTGTCGCGGGCCCTGGTGGGCATCCCCATCACACTGGAAGCAAGCCTCGCTTAGTGGCGCGTAATGTTCGCACCATGAGGGTGCTTATTTCCGGCGCGTCCGGTTTCATCGGTTCTGAACTGGTCAGCCAGCTGCGCGACGATGGTCATGAGGTGCTGAAGCTGGTGCGCCGAAAGCCGTCGAACGACGATGAGGTGAACTGGGCGCCGAGCGCGCACATGCTCGACTCATCTGTCATGGAGTCGGTGGATGCCGTGGTGAATCTGTCCGGGGCTCCCCTCGCGCACCTTCCGTGGACCAGGCGCTACCGCGCCGAGATCCTGAACTCGCGGGTGCAGGCCACCCGCACCCTCGTTGAGGCGATGCGCGCCGCGAAAAAGCCGCCGGAGGTCTTCCTCAGCGGATCAGCCGTCGGCATCTACGGCGACCGTCCGGGTGAGCGACTCACCGAGAGCTCCCAGCGAGGGCCAGGATTTCTCGGAGACGTGGTCGAGCAGTGGGAGCAGGCGGCAACGTTGCGCCCGCCCAAAACGCGGCTCGTCACTTTTCGCACAGGCTTCGTGACAGGCGATGGCGGGTCGCTGGCGCCAGTGATGGCCCTGACGAAGGTGGGGCTCGGTTCCCGTTTTGCCACCGGAGGAGATTTCTGGCCATGGATCAGCCTTTACGACGAGGCAGCGGCCATCCGGCACATGATGGGCTCGGGCATCGCCGGCCCGGTCAACCTGGTCGGACCGGTGCCCGCAACCTCAGACCGGATCACGCACTACGTCGCCCAGCGCCTTCACCGCTGGTACCCGTTCGTCGTGCCGGGCGCGATCCTTGGTCTCGCGCTGCAGGATGCCGCCCACGAACTGCTTCTCAGCAGCCAGCGGATACTGCCGGAACGGCTGCTGGCCGATGGCTTCCAGTTCAGGCACAGCACGGTGGAGCAGGCGATCGACGCGTTCATCCCGGCAAAGGGTCGGGCTGCGGCGAGCCGGGAGCCTGTAGACCAGAAGGCCTGACCGGCCTTCAGCGTGTCTCGCGCTCGAGCCTTATCGCTCGCCTGATCGAACTGCGTGCCCGCTTGCGGTCGCCGCTCGCGTCGTAGGCCAGGCCGAGGCGGAACCATGCTGCCCAGTTGCCCGGCGCGCTCTCGACCTCCGCCTTGTACTTCGGAAACTCCGCGTCTGCGGCAGCCCGCTCGGGCCGACCACTCGTGCGTTTCGGCAGCGTGTCGAGGGGAAGCTCGCCGGACCTGGACAGCATGCCGACCAGGCGCTGGCTGCGGATGCCGAACAGCAGTTCTGTGACCAGCGCCCACAAGCCGATCAGGGGCAGCACGATGAGGGCGATACCCAGCGCCTTGGAGACGCCGTTGTCTACGGCGATCAGCCGGAAGGCCAGCTGCGTGACGAGGAAGAGGTAGAGGGCGAGCAGGGCGGCCATGACGATGGCACCGATGCGTCCGCTCATGCTGCGGGCTCCGCGGAGGCGGTGGCCGCAGGAGCAGCAGCGGCTATGGGAGCACCCGAGCTCAGGTCGATGAGCCTGTCGAGGCCCACAACTACTCCACGGGCATCCGCCATAGCACGGAGGGCAAGCACGATGCCCGCCGAATACGCGGTTGGCGACAGCGTCTCGTGGGTCAGCGTGAGCACCTCGCCTGTTCCGCCGAAGATCACGTCCTGCCGGGCGACGACACCCTGCATGCGAAGACTGTGGATGGGAACGCTCGCTACCTGCTGGCCGCGCGCGCGCTGGTCGGTGTGCGGGGCAACTACCGGGCCGAGGCTTGCCCTGGCCTGGCCGATCAGCTCAGCCGTGCGCACCGCAGTTCCGGATGGCGAGTCGACTTTGCTCGCGTGGTGGGCCTCGACGATCTCGATCGACTCGAAGAAACGTGCTGCTGTGGCAGCGAAAGACGTGGCAAGCACCGACCCGATCGAGAAGTTGGGCACGAACACGACGGCCAGCCCCGGAGCGTCGCCCGCAACCTTGGCCGCCACCGGCGAGCGCAGGGCTGCGATGCGCTCCGCGGTCCAGCCGCTCGTTCCGACGAGCACACTTTTGCCGTTGGCCACGGCGAAGTCCACAACGGCCTGGCTGGCTGGCTGCACCGTCACATCGACCACGACATCAGCGGCGAGCATGCCGTCGAGTGGATCTGATGAGCCGAGGGCTGCCACGGTCGTGAAATCGGGCGTGGCGTCGATGAGATCGGCGACGAGCCGGCCCATCCTGCCGTGTGCGCCGATGATGGCGACCGTCGTTGTCATGCGCCAAATCTACCAACCGGTGGCAGGTGCACTACCGCCGAAACAGGCGTTTACCCCACTGTCGCGAGCAGCTGCGGCACAACAAACTGGGCTCATGACAAGTGCTCCGCTTCGCGCCACCCTGTCCGCCGCATTCGTTTTCGCCTCGATCGCCGTGCTCGCGGGCTGCAGCTCGACCTCAGTCTCCACGGGATCCGGCGGCGGTTCGACCGGCGGTGGCTCAACATCAGGTGGTTCCAACGCCTCAGACAAATGTCCCGTGGTCAAGGATCTCGAATACTTCAGCGACCCGGTCATCACGAAGGTGCCGGAAAAAGGCCAGGTCTTCGGCGACGGGACGACCATGGACCTGGCTGGGCCGCCGGAGGTGCTCGCCCAGTACAAGGTCTACTAGGTCAATGACAAGGGAGAGGGCGTGCAGGTCTCAGACAGCATCTTCGACCCCTCAGCGCCCGACGGCACCTACACGACCAACTCGAAACTGTTTGATTCGGACGCGGACGGCCACCCGGGAATCTTCGAACTGACGACGGTGAAGAATGCCGGAATCAGCGGCGGCAAGCTGGTCGGCGACCACCTCGTGCTTGGCCGCTACTGCATCTCAATCAAGGAATAGCGGCTAGTAGGGCTGCTCTACGGGCAATCCGGTTCGCAACTCGACCGGCAGGTGCCCGAGATCGTTGTGGGTGACGAGCACCGGCGGCTTTGAGGACCTCACCCGGATGATGGTGAGCCCGCAGTTCGCCTGGTTCAAGCCGAGCCAGCGCCAGTCCGGAGCGCCGAACACCTCCCGCACGAACCACGCGATCACGAAGTTGTGGGTGATGAGCAGGTCGTGGCGATCATCCATTGACGGGGTAAGCCATTCGGCAACAGCATCCGCCATCTGCGCCTGCCCTGCCTCGATCTGCTGCGGGGTGACGGAGTGGAAGAAAGGCTGGAATGCCTGCGGCATATCAGGACTCGGGCCTGAGGGGATGCAGTCGAACAGCAGGGCAGACGGCCTTGCGTCGAGGCCTGGCATGCGCTCGGTCATGATGTGCGCGGTCTCCTCGGCACGCTGCAGCGGCGAATGCCATGCACCGGTGAACGGCACACCGCCGAGACGTTCGGCGATCGCGCGCGCCTGGCGCTGGCCTCGACCGGATAGGGGGCCGTCAGGCATGCCATGCTCGGCATCGAGCTGCTCACCATGACGAACGAGGTAGAGGTAGTGGGACATCATTGTTCCTTGGGCTCCAGGGTGAAGGTACGGCTGACGGTGCTGCTAGGCCACTGCCGGCTGGTCGGTGATGCCGACAAAGGCATTCACGGCCAGGGTTCCGACAGCTGCGACGGAAAGCGGACGGGAAGCGAGCTCGACGGCAAGATCCTGCACGTCTCTCGGGGTCACGAGAGCGAGCCGGCGCAGCGACTCATCGAGGTCAGCAAACTCACCGAGGGTGATTTCAGACCGACCGAGCCGGGACATGCGGGTGTCTGAATCTTCCAGGGCAAGAGCGGATGCCCCGCTCAACTGGCCCACGGCTCGTCGCATCTCGTCGTCAGTAATGCCACCGGTGCCGAGCGTACGGAACTCGCTGAGCATCAATTCGGCAACCTGGCCGGCCTTCGCTGGCGAGCACCCTGCATACAAACCGAACAGGCCAGCGTCGGAGTAGCTCGGCGAGAACGAGTAGACGGAGTATGCGAGACCCCGCTTCTCGCGCACCTCCTGGAAAAGCCTCGAAGACATGCCGCCGCCCAGGATCGAGTTCAACACAGCCATCGTCCATCGGCGATCATCGGAAGCCGCTATTCCTGAAACGCCCATCAGGATGTTGGCCTGCTCGATCGGGCGCTGCACCACAACCAGCGGGCTGCCCCGCTCGATGATCTCGAGGGTTGCATCCCTACGACCGACAGGCGCGGACTCGATACCGAGATCCCAGCCAGCAGCAGTGAGCGCTGTACGTACCTGCGATACGAGTTGATCGTGATCGACTGCACCGGCGACGGTGATCACGAGGTCCTGCGCGCGATAGTTGGTCTCGTAGTGGGTCCAGACTGACGCGCGGGTCGCCGCGGCGATAGTCGCTGCGCTGCCGCCGATCGGGCGGCCAAGGGGATGCTCACCGAGTACAGCCTCGAAGAAACGCTCGCTGGTGACATCCGCTGGATCGTCGTCGGCCATCGCGAGCTCTTCGAGGATCACGCCCCGCTCGGTTTCGAACTCAGTGGCATCGATGAGCGAGGACGTGATCATGTCAGAGAGCACGTCGACCGCCATCGGCACGTCTTTGTCTTGCACCTTCGCGTAATAGCAGGTGTATTCCTTGGCGGTGACTGCGTTGTGCTCGCCGCCGACAGCATCGAAGCTGATCGCGATGTCGAGCGCAGTGCGATCCTTCGTGCCCTTGAACAGCAGGTGCTCGAGAAAATGCGT
>JAODLU010000072.1 GCA_025464125.1 Microbacteriaceae bacterium
CGCACCATGATGCACGAGACCAGCGCGTACCCCGACCTCGAAGGGGAGATGCACATCTACGACCCCGCAGTCGGGCTCGCGGAAGGCTTCGAGGCGGTGTTCGCCTCAGACTGGGAGGCCTCATACGCGGCATACCGCTACGAGGGCGACGCCAAGCGGTTCTACTTCACGCAGGACTTCGAACCGGCGTTCTTCTCGGCGGGCAGTGACTACGTGCTGGCCGAGAACTCCTACCGCCTGGGGTTCCATGGCTTCTCGGCGGGCCGCTGGCTGGCCACGAAGCTGACACGCGACTACGGCATGTCCTGCGATTACTACGACTACGCGGTCGATACGAGCCTGTATAACTACGACAACGACCAGCCCCGCAACGAGATCCTGTTCTACGCCCGCCCGCCGACGCCTCGGCGCGCAACCGAGTTCGGCCTGCTGGCGCTGCTCGAATTCCACCGCCTGAAACCTGACACAGTGATCAATCTGGTCGGCTGGGACATGTCCGGCTACGACGTGCCATTCCCCTACGTCAACCATTCGGCAGTCGACATCTCCGAACTGAACGCTATCTACAACCGCTGCGCGGCCGGCCTCATCCTGTCGCTCACCAACATGTCCCTGCTCCCCATGGAGGTGATGGGCAGCGGAGTCGTGCCCGTCGTGAACGATGCGGAAAACGTGCACGGCGTATTCGAGAGCAAGTACATCGAGTACTCACCCATGTCACCGCGAGCGATCGCCGATCGCCTGGTCGCAATTGTCGAACGACCTGACGCCGTCGCCTACGGCGAAGAGATCGCGCGCACGGTAGTCGAGACCAACTGGTCAGACCCTGGCGACACGTTCATCCGGGACTTCGAAAAGGCCATGCGAACGGCGCTCTGACGATGGACGTCACTGTCATCATCCCTACCCTGAACGGTGAGAAGTACCTCGAGCGGGTTTTCGCCGCAATTGCAACGCAGCAGTTCGACGGCACTGTGGAGGTGCTGGTCATCGATTCCGGATCGACGGATCGCACTATCGAGATCGTCGAGGCGCATCCAGACGTTCGACTGCACCAGATCCCGAATTCCGAGTTCGGGCATGGCCGCACCCGCAACCTGGCCGCTCGGTTGGCCGAGGGCACGAACCTTGCGTACCTGACGCAGGATGCGATTCCGTTCGACAGCCACTGGCTGTCTGAACTGCTCGCGCCGCTCGACCCCGCAGGCCTCGACGCCGTAGCTGTTCTCGGAAAGCAGGTGCCGCGACCGGACTGCGTGCCGCTTCTCAAGTATGAGATCGATGGCATCTTTGCGCGCTTCGGCGACGTGACGACTCTCACCACCGACACGTTTTACTCGGACGTGAATTCAGCTACACGACGGCAGTTCCTGCTGGAGGTCATCCCCTACCAGGACCTGAGGTACTCCGAAGACATGGCGTACGCCACAGACATCGTGCAGGCCGGTTACCGTCTCGCGTGGTCACCGGGCGGCGCGGTCGAGCACTCGAATGACCTGGAACTCGGCGAATACTCGAAGCGGATATTCGATGAAACGATGAGCATGCGCAGGCTCGGGCACGCGCCGATCCGCTTCAACCGGTGGAGGCAGGTGCTGCACACCGGCTACGGCATCCTGCGGGACTCATCGCGCATCATCCGCGACGGCGACTACGGGTTCGGGCGGAAGCTCTACTGGCTTGCAGTCAATCCGCTGTTCCAGGTTGCGAAGTGGCAGGGCTACTACAGGGGCAGCCGCACCGCCCTCGACGACCACGCGACGATCAATGCGCACTCACTGGAGGCGCAGAGAATGCAGGGCTCGAGGGATTAGCTCGACAGCCTGCGGCGCAGTCCCCCTGGAATAAGGCCCCGGCGGCGAACGATGGCGTGTGCGAACCCGACGACTGCGGCGAGCACCTGGCGGCGCCTGTTCGGGCCTGAGACGAATGTCACGAGTGCTGGAAAAATCTCCCGTCTCGCCGTCGAGGCCACCCATCGCGGGCGGGTGAACGCGTATCGCAGGGCCAGGTCGATGGTGTTTCGCGTGATGTAGTAGCGACGAAGCGGGCTGTGGTACTCATATGTCGCGGGTTGCCCGTTGGCATGCCGCTGGATGCCGAACGGCCGAAGCGGCACCTGTTCGCCAAGGGAATGCTCGATGTCCGTGCCGGGTGCCACAGCCATGGCGAACCCGCGGTCTGAACTCCTGAGGCAGAACTCCCCGTCGACGCAGTCGATGACAAGGCGCTCGTCGAAAAGGCCAGCCACGCGAAGGCACGCAACGCTGATGACCATGCCCGACTGGATGCCCTCCCTCACGAGTTCGATGCCAGGCACATGTTCGCTGTGCCATCCGCCGACCCTGGCAGGTATGCCGTTGACGCTGTGCGTGCCGACGATGCCGACAACGACGCCGGATGTCGCGGCGACCCCCGCAGCGGTCGCGAAGGTTCTGAGGCACGCGCCGACGTACCCAGGCGGCAGCACTGTGTCCTGGTCGAGCGTCAGCACGTAGTCAGCGCCGCGCTCGATCGCCATGGCCGTGCCGATGTTGAGAGCTGCGGCGATACCAGCGTTCTGTGCGCTTTGAACCAGTTCGAATCCGGCCTCCTGCAGCGAATCGAGTGACAGTGCGCTGCCAGCCGGGCTGCCGTCATCCACTACGATCACCGCGTCGACCTGCGCCGCGAGAACGTCTAGCCGCGCGAGCAGCATGGCGTCCGGCCGGTAGGTGGGCACGACGGCGATGACACGCCCGCCCGGTTTGCCGCTTTCGCTCACGTGCCATTATCCCAAACTGTGATGAGCCCCCGCGTTACAGTAGGAGGGCTCCGAGACCGAAGGAATCCAGCGACGATGACCGACCCGACGCCCGCGACATGGAGTTCGCCAGTCGAGCTGCCCCTCGGCGAGCGACTGGTTTCGGCCGAACTGCAGCTCGTACTGGCCGACAGGGTCATCGGGCTCGAAGCCGA
>JAODLU010000188.1 GCA_025464125.1 Microbacteriaceae bacterium
ACCTCGGTGCTGGCAACGGCGCCCAGATCCGGTCGATCGCAGCGGGTGTCGTCACTGAGGCAGACACCAACCCGTCTGGCGGGCTCGGCGTCTACGTGGTGATCCAGCACGTCATCGACGGAGCGATTGTCTCGAGCGCCTACGGCCACATGCAGGTCGGGTCGATGACGCTCAGCGTCGGGGACTCGGTCTACTCAGGCCAGCCGATCGGACTTGTCGGGCAAACGGGCGTAGCAACAGCCCCGCACCTGCACTTCGAAATCAGGCTTGGCGGCACCCAGCGGGTGGACGGCGCAGCCTGGCTCCACGCCAAACTGGGCTAGCTGTCACCCAGCAGGTAACCCGCGCGACACCCACGTTCGCTACATTGCAGTCATGGCCTTCACCGCAACGGCCCTCACACCCACGGTTTCCATCGTCATCCCCGCCTGGAATGAGGAAGAAACGATCGCCGCATGTCTCGTGGCGGCCGTGACGCAGACTGTCGCGGCATACGAGATCATCGTTGTCGACAACCGGTCGACGGATGCCACGGCCGAGGTGGTGCGCACCGTGCAGGCCGCGTATCCGCACGCACCCATCATCTACCTGAGCCAGGATGCGGAACAGGGCCTCGTGCCGACCCGCAACTTCGGCTTCGACCGTGCGCAGGGCGACGTAATCGGTCGCATCGACGCAGACTCTATTCTCGAACCCAACTGGGTCGAGGTCGTCGGCCGGGCGTTCGCGGATCCGCTCGTCTCCGCCGCGACCGGCCCGGTGCTCTATTACGACATGCCGCTGCAGCGATTCGGCCTGCGCACCGACAACCGCATCCGCATCGCGATGCTGCGGCTCACCCGCGAATACCACTTCCTCTTCGGCAGTAACATGGCGATTCGGCGCACCGCCTGGCAGGACATCCGCCTGCGGGTGTGCCGCGACCTGGACGACGAACTGCACGAAGACATCGACATCTCGGTGCACCTGGCGCAGCGTGAGCACCTCGTTGCGTACGTCTCAGACATGGTGAGCGGAATGTCTGCCCGCCGACTCGAAGACTCGCCACGGGACTACGCCTACTACGCGATGCGCTTCGAGCGCACATACGCGCGCCACGGCATCCGCAACCCAGCGCTTCGAGCGCCGATGCTGGTGTTCCTCGCCATCTACCCGGTGCTGAAGACCGTTCGCGCGATGCAGAATCGACGCCTCGCGGCCGCCAATCTTGCCGCTGGAGCCTGAGCTTCTCTTGCCGATCCGGTTCCCAGAATTGGGGATTAGCGTCGAAAGGTGAGCACATTTGCCTCGGCTGCCCGGTCCCGCACCCTCTCGGTGCTCACGGGCAATGCCGCCGGTCGGCCCGACTGGGTAAACCTGATCGAACTCGGCGACGACGAAGGTTTCTTCGGCCCCGATTCGGCGGCCTGGGTCGTGCACGGGGGCATGCCGACGCTGGTTGCGGGAATCCGCGCGCTGCTCATGCAGACGCTGCACCCCGGGGCAATGGCTGGGGTTCACGACTGGTCCCGCTACAAGGAGGACCCGCTCGGGCGCCTCGGCGGCACCATCCAGTGGCTGATCAGCGTCACCTTCTCCGACCGGGCGATGGCCGTGCGCGAATCAGACAGGGTCGGTCACTTTCACGATCGGGTTCGGGGCACCTACGTCGACGCACGCGGAATAACCCGCGATTACTTCGCCGGCGATGCGGAGCTGCTGAGCTGGGTGCACGTCGTCTTCACGGACGCGTTCCTCCGCTGCCACCTGCTGTGGGGAAAGCCGATCCCCGGCGGCTCTGACCAGTACGTGCGCGAATGGACTAAAGCCGGCGATCTCGTCGGAGTGGTCGATCCGCCCGCGTCGGAGTCCGAACTGGCCGCGACTCTCGAGGGCTTCCGCGCTGCCGGCATCCTGAAGAGTGACGAGCGTGTAGCCGAGGCCGTGCGGTTCATTCGCCGGCCAGGCCTGCCACGGGTGATGATGCCCGCGTACCGCATCCTGTTCGCCGGGGCGGTCGCCTCGATACCAGTGCGATACCGACGGATGCTCGGCCTCCGCCGCGCCTGGTGGCCGGCCGTCACGATCACCAGGGCTGTGCTCGCGATCGTCGGGGGGTTCCTCGGCAAGGGCTCGACGAGCGAGGATGCCGCCCGACGCCGCCTCGTGCGACTCGGGTTGCTCTCCAGCGACCGGCTTCGCCCGGGAATGTAGCGCTCGCGTCGGCAGTTGCCACAGGGGTCTCACCCACGTTTTCGAAAGGCTCATCATGACCATCGTCATCACCGGCGCGACCGGCCAGCTCGGCCGCCTGGCCATCGACGGGTTGCTCGCCCGCGGCATCCCCGCCTCGGAGATCGTGGCAACCGGCCGTAGTGCAGACAAGCTCGCTGCCCTCGAAGCGCTTGGCGTCACGACCGCGCAGGTCGACTTCGCTGACCCGGCATCGTTCAGCGGTGCCTTCGATGGCGCCGAAACCCTCCTGCTGGTGTCCACCAGCGAGCCGGGCAAGCGCGTGGCCCTGCACAGCAACGCGATCGATGCAGCGAAGGCTGCCGGCGTCAAGCGCATCATCTACACGAGTGCCCCGCACGCAGACACAACAACGCTGATCCTCGCCCCTGAGCACAAGGCGACTGAGCAGTTGATCAGGGAATCCGGGATCAGCTATACGTTCCTTCGCAACAGCTGGTACACGGAGAACTATGTCGGCGCATTCGCCCAGGCACGTGAGACGGGCACAGTTGTCGGCAGCGCCGGTTCCGGTCGTGTGGCCAGCGCATCGCGCAAGGACTACGCGGATGCCGCGGCAGCGGTGATTGCGGGCGACGGCCACGACAACGCAACATACGAACTCTCGGGCGACGTGGCGTGGACCTTCGACGAACTCGCAGTTGCCTTCGCTGACGCCCTCGGCCGCGACGTCGTGTACACGCCGCTCACCGCCGAGCAGCACACCGCAGCACTGCAGGGCGCCGGTCTCGACGAAGGAACGATCGGCTTCGTGGTTGGACTCGACCACAACATCGAGGAGGGCACGCTCGCCGAGACAAGCGGCGACCTCGCCCGCCTGATCGGTCGCCCGACCACCCCGATGCCTGAGACGGTTCGCAGCTTCGCCTGAGCCGGCTGCGCGCCCAGGCTACGCCCGCACGTCGACGATGCCCGTAGACACTTTCTCGGCCCGCTCGGCCCAGAATTCGCGGGAATCTTCGGGGTGGGTGTGGATGAAAAGCAGTCCCTGGCTCGCGCCCTCGAAGATGGTCGCAGCGGCGGCAGCTGGCGTGATGCCCGTCTCGCCGATGATTTTGCGTTTCGCCAGGTTGTCTTCGTGACCGTGACCGTCGGTATCGACGGCGATCGCGTGCTCGAAGATTGCGGTGTCCACCGCGCTCGGAATCACAGCGGATGCCACGACATCGATGCCGGTGGCCTCGATCTCGAGGGCCAGGGCTTCGGTCAGCGCGAGGTTGCCATGCTTGGTCGCGCCGTAGGCAGTACTGAAGGGGAAGATGCCGAGGGCCGCGATCGAGGAGGTGTTCACCACGTGCGAGTGATGGCCGCTCGCGATCATGCGTGGAATGAACGCCCGCACCCCGTGAAAGACGCCCATCAGGTTCACGTCGACAACCCGGCGCCAGAGATCTGCCGGCACCTCCCAGCTGAGTCCGTGCACCTGGATTCCCGCGTTGTTGAACAGCACGTCCACCTGGCCCCAGCGGGCGAAGACGGTTTTTGCCAGGGCATCCACCTGGTCGTAGTCCCTCACGTCGACGTGGTGCACCTCGGGGGTGCCGCCTGCTTCAGCAACATACCTGGCCACCTCTGCAAGCTCGGCGTCGGAGACATCCGCCAGCGCAACGCGCATTCCGAGGCTGCCTGCGTGGATCGCGAGCCCCCTGCCGATTCCGGACGCCGCCCCGGTAATTACAGCCACTCCGCCGTGAAAGTCGGTTCTCCGCATGGGCTTCTCCCTTGAAGCTTCGTCGATTCGGGGTCAACCTTAGCCAGCCACCCGTTTCCCTGGCCCTGTTTGTCGCTGGCTGCGGGTAGATTGCCACTGATATGGGCAGGCAGGATGGCAGTTCCCGGCAGGTGAGCGCGGCCTCGGTCGACAGCTCAACCGCGCCGATCCTGCACGTCGACCTCGATGCGTTTTTCGCCTCGGTCGAACTTCTTGAGCGACCGGAACTCGCGCACCTTCCCGTTGTCGTCGCCCACGACTCTGCCCGCTCGGTGGTGACCGCCGCCAACTATCCGGCACGCAAGTTCGGGGTGCGATCGGCCATCCCGCTCTCGGTGGCGAAGCGGCTGTGCCCGCAGGCGATCGTGCTCGAGCCCCACTTCGAGAAGTACAGGTTCTACTCCGCCAAGGTCATGTCGATCTTCGATGACGTCACCCCGCTGGTCGAGCGCCTCGGCATCGACGAGGCCTTCCTCGACGTCGCAGGCGCGCGCGGTGTGATCGGCCCGCCGGATGTGGTTGCGCAGCTCATCCGCACTCGAGTGTTCGACGAAACTGGCCTGCACTGCTCGGTGGGCGCGGCCGCAACCAAGTTCGTGGCGAAACTTGCCTCCGGCCGTGCGAAGCCCGACGGACTGCTTGTCGTGCCTAAGTCCGAAACACTCGCGTTCCTGCATCCGCTGCCCGTCTCCGCCCTGTGGGGCGTTGGCGCAGCAACCGAGGCGTCGCTCACGAAGCGCGGGCTCGAGACGATTGGCGACATCGCTGCCGCTCCTCTCGCGACGCTGCAGCGAGCCGTGGGGGATGCCTCCGGCCGCAAGCTGCACGAACTTGCCAACGGCGTCGACAGCCGTCGTGTCATCACGCAGGTAGACGAGAAGAGCATCGGCCACGAGGTCACGTTCGAGACCGACACCCTCGACGGTGAGCTGCTCAACCGTGAGTTGCTGCGCCAGGCCAACCAGGTGGCAGTGCGACTGCGCACCGGCGGCTTCGTCGGTCGCACTGTGGTGCTCAAACTTCGCTACGCCGACTTCAGCACCATCACGCGTTCCCGCACGCTCGCGGAGCCGACAGATCTCGGCCGCCGCATCTACGAAGAGGTGCGCGCGATCCACGAGGCGCTTGGGGCACACGGCGCCGTGCGTCTCATCGGAGTGCGGGTAGAGCAACTCACGCAGGGCGACGACCAGCAGTTCGGCCTCTGGGACGTCGACGAAACCTGGCGCGAAGCCGAAGACACGATGGATGCCGTGAGCGCCCGTTTCGGCAGGGGCGCCCTCGGGCCTGCCGCTCTCCTCAAGGCTGGCAAGCCGCGCGGAGACGCGAGCAACGCGCACCGGATC
>JAODLU010000202.1 GCA_025464125.1 Microbacteriaceae bacterium
GAGCGCGGATTAAGAGCTAATACGCAGTGCGATCAGGGTGCGCGAGCCAGGCGTCGAAAGGTGCTTGCGCGTTCGCCGGCCTGATCGAATCGATCGGCAGCTCCCACGTCGAGCGATCACGCGAGAACAGGTCGTAGAACTCGAGATCGTCGAACCCTCCGCGAGCCGCATCGTGTCGGTCAGCGGCGAAGACCACCCGGTCGACGCGCGCCCAGAGGGCGGCCGACAGGCAGAGCGGGCACGGTTCGCACGACGTATAGAGGACGGCGCCGGCGAGCGAAAAGTCGCCGATCGCCTGGCATGCTGCGCGAATCGCGACAACCTCTGCGTGAGCGGTCGGGTCGAGGTTCGCGGTGACCCGGTTCTGGCCCTCGGCGAGCAGGGCGCCATCCTTCACGATCAGGGCGCCGAAAGGACCACCACCGTTCGCGACATTTTCAGTGGCCAGCCGGATGCTGTGCTCGAGCCAAACGAGGTCCGAAGTCATGCGAGGCCCGCCGCCGAGCGCCATGCGTCGTTCGCAGGAGGGGAATCGTCGCGCAGCACGGTCGCCTCGATGAGGCCGTACGCCCGGTCCGCGGCCCAGAACACCTCATGGTTGTTTTCGAGGTCGAAGCGCGCGATGTCGTAGTCGAAGTGGTGCTTATTCGGAGCGCGCAGGCGCATCTCCACGATCGCGGGGTATGCCTCGAGCACTGCCTTGCCCATGTGCCAGAGCGTCTGCTGCAGGGCGAGTGACTGCAGCGTGGCGAACTGCTTCACCATGAGCATCTTGACGTCTGCGTAGACCTCGTCCCAGGCGACATCCGTGCCCGCATAGCGCCACTTCACGTCGAGGGCCGTGGCCATCACGCGGTCGCGGGTTTCGGGCAGCGTCGTGAATTCGTCCACGAGGAAGCCGGTGAACTCGGAACCCGTCGACTTGAGGATGGTGAGATCTTTGAGGCCCGCGATCACGTACTCGCCGGTGGCGTCGACCGTCACTGCCGCCGTGCGCACCTCCTGGCCCTTGCGCATCCACGTGTGGTCATGCTCCGCGCCGTCGACGATGGCGCGCTCCCACGCGAACTCCTCGATCTCGATGCGCGCGCCGACAACGGGGTCGACTTCGTTCACGAAATGGCGGGCGAGCTCGAGCCCGTAGTCCTCGATCGCGCCGATGCCCTTCGACTTGGCAAAGGCATATGCGGTGTTCTTCTGCGTGTCGGTGGGAAGCACGTTCGACTGGTCGCCGACCAGGTAAGCAGGCTCGAAGGGACCGCGAAGGGCGGTCGAAACGTTCAGGTCGCGGATCTCGTGGCGGGGCTGGTCACGGTAGATGCGCACGATGCGGGATTCGGCTTTGCCGTACTGGTTGTCGCCCAGGATGATTGCCATTCCGGGATCATCGCAGGTCAATGTGACGTGAATGTTTCCATGGTCAACATTCGCCGGCTCGCGAGCAGGTGCGGTGGGCTGGCCGTTGCGTGCGCCGCTTCGCTGGTTGTGCCGCCGCTTCGCTGGCGCCGCTCTTTCGGCAGCCCGCCGGTGCCGCCGCTTCGCTGGCGCCGCTCTTTAGGCTGCCCGCCGACGCCGCGGCACCGGCGCACAGCCGAAGCCCGCGCGCGTGCGCGGCGGCGCCTCCCGAAACCGCGTCCTCCACCCGCATCCTCGCGCGGCGTTTCCCACCGGCTCCACCAGCACCGGATGCCCGGCCGCACCCTGACCCCACAATTGCGCAATGCCGTACCCCACGATCCATCTCGCCGATGAGTACCGGGCCATCGGGGCCGATCGCTCCCTGCGCCGCCTCGCCGAGTCCGGTCAACTGCTGCGCATCGCGACTGGCACCTACGTGGACCGGGCAGCGTGGACCGCGATGGACTCTGACCACCGCTACCGCACCCGCGTGCAGGCGGCGGCAGCAGTGCGGCCGGCCGAGCAGATCTCCCATGACTCGGCTGCCGCGATCTGGAGGCTGCCCTCGCTGACCCCGTGGCCGCACCGAGTTCACCTGCTGGCCGTCACCGACACGGGCGGCCGCTCGCGTGCAGGGCTGGCACGGCATTGCACCGGCCTCGATCCGGCGGCCGAATTCGTCGATGGAGTCCTGGTCACGAGTCTCGCGCGCACCGTCGTCGACATCGCGAGAGGTGTGTCGTATGGCCGCGCGGTCGTGATGATCGACCACGCCCTCAGGTGGCCTCGGGCACACGAGTTTCGGTTTGGGATCCCGCCGGTTACCGAAGAGCAATTACTTGCCGTGCTCGAGACGGGTTCGCCACGCGGCGCAAGCCGCGCACGACGCGCTATCAGATTCGGGGATGCCGGCTCCCAGTCGGCGGCCGAATCTCTGAGTCGAGTGCAGCTGCAGGCGCTCGGCCTTCCGAAGCCGCAGTTGCAGAGGGAGTTCCGTGACGCGAAAGGTTCGATCTATCCAGACTTCTACTTCGAGGAATGGGACCTTGCCTGCGAGGTGGACGGCAAGGGCAAGTACGGACAGAGACGCGCGTACCAGCGAAATCTCTCGCCCGAACTGATCCTCGACGCAGAGAAGGATCGGGGGGATCGGTTACGGCGGCTGGTGACTGGTGTCGTGCGATGGGGGTTCGCGGAGGCATCCGACCGCAGGGCACTAGCTGCGCGGCTTCGCGCGCATGGAGTCCGCGTGTGACGCGCGCCGTGGTTTCGGACAATCGCCGGTGCCGCGGCGTCGGCGCTCAGCCGAAACAGCGGCGCAAGCACCCGGAGGGGCGGAAGAGGCTGCCGGAGGGGCGGAAGAGGCTGCCGGAGGGGCGGGTCACAGGGCTATGGGGGTCGAAACCCTGGGTGCCGTTTCGCGCTTCACCACCGGAGCAACCTCCGTCATGTACAGCTCGAGGGAGTCGAGGGTCATCGACCACGGCAGGTTGCCGACATCGATCTGGCCCATGAAACGGTCGATGCCGAGGAGCTCGACTCGACGCATGATCGCATCGATCACCTGCTGCGGGCTGCCAACCGGCAACCCCTGGGCGATCCACGAGTCGTAGGCATCACGAGGGAATCCGTTCGCTGCGAACGGCGCCCCGCCCTGCTGGAAGTAGCGCGAATAGTAGGGGTAGAACTCTTCGCGGGCCTGTTGCGATGTCTTGCCGATGTACATGTGGCCGCTCACCGCGAGCCGCAGTTTCGAACGATCGTGCCCGGCCTGCTCGGCAGCGCGGTGGTACAGCTCGACCCGGGAGACGAACTGCTCGGGCCCGGCGAAGAATCCCATGATCATGGGCAGCCCGAGCAGCCCGGCTCGAACAGCCGATGCCGGTGTGCCGCCAATGCCGACCCAGATCGGCAGGGTCTCCTGTAGTGGGCGCGGCGAGATCGCGGCCTGGTTGAGAGGGGAGCGGAACTGCCCTCTCCAGGTAATGACCGGCTCGTCGCGGATCTGAACGAGCAGCTTCAGCTTCTCGTCGAAAAGCGCGTCGTAGTCGTGCAGGTCATAGCCGAAAAGCGGGAAGGATTCGGTGAAGGCTCCGCGGCCCGCGATGATCTCCGCGCGGCCGTCAGAGATCTGGTCGAGGGTTGCGAACTGCTGGAAGACGCGCACGGGGTCCTGGCTCGAGAGCACGGTGACCCCACTCATCAGACGAAGGTGGGTCGTGACACCGGCGATAGCTGCCAGCACGACCTCGGGAGCGGACATGCTGAAGTCGGGGCGGTGGTGCTCGCCCAGCGAGATGGCGTCGAGGCCACCGGCATCCGCAAGTTTTGCGAGTTCGATGATCTGGCCGAATCGCTCGTGGATGCTCTGCACCGACGGCCCGGTATCGCCCTTGATGAGCTCACCGAACGAATAGATTCCGAGTTCCACGGGACTGCCCTTCTTGTTCATTGTCATGTGACCAGCTCGCGTCGGCGCTCCAGCCAAGACTCCATTCGGCTACCGCGTCGAGCACGGCGGAGAGGCCGCGGCCAGCTGGCGTGAGCGAGTACGTGACCTCGATGGGCCGGTCGCTCGATATCTCGCGAGTGACCACGTTTTCGAGCTCTAGTTCTTTGAGGCGCAGCGACAGGACCGCTGGCGTGATGTCCGGTATTGCGGCGCGCAGTTCGGAGAAGCGCCTCGGTGTGACCAGTAGTGCGTCGATTATCACACCGTTCCAGCGCTTGCCGATCAGTTCAACGGCAGAGTGAAACTGCGGGCACTGCCTGCGGTCCACCATCGTTCGCCCCCCGGTATGAATTACATAGTCGATATGAGAAACATACCACCGGATGCAGCAGCCTCACCCATGCGTCGGCCGATCCGTTCAGCGGCTGGGGCCGCCCGCGCGATCAGCCGCGCTCGAGCAGCCGACCCCGCGGTGCATCCCCGGGCAGCAGCGGTGACCCGGCCAGCCACACGGTGCGGGCGACCCCGCGCAGTTCGCGGCCGTCGAACGCGCTCACCGGATTCTTGTGCAGCAAACGGGTCGCGTCGACAGTGAATGCCTGGTCAGGGGCGTACGCGACGAGGTCGGCGTCAGCGCCTGGAGCTATGCGCCCCTTCGAGCCGAGGCCGATGAGATCGGCCGGGCCCTGCGACATCCATCCGATCACCCGCTCGAGCGAGATGCCGCGGCGATTAGCTTCGGTCCAGACCGCCGCCAACCCCGTCTGCAAGCCGGCGATGCCACCCCACGCGAGTTCGAAGTCGCCACCGTGGGCGAACTTGAGTTCCGCGGTGCTTGGTGAGTGGTCCGTGACGATGATGTCGATGGTTCCGTCGAGCAGGGCCTCCCTCAGCAGGTCACGGTTGGCCTCGTCGCGAATCGGCGGGCAGCTCTTGAACTGGGTTGCGCCATCCGGATCCTGCTCTTCGGCAATCGTGAGGTAGTGCGGGCAGGTTTCCACGGTGATCGGCAGGCCCTCGGTCCTGGCTGCTCGCAGACCCGCGAGGGCTGCAGCGGATGACAGGTGGAGGATGTGCGCCCTGGCACCGCTTCGACGAACGCCCTCGATCACGTTCCTGA
>JAODLU010000060.1 GCA_025464125.1 Microbacteriaceae bacterium
GTGGATGCGTTCGGCCGTGGAACCCATGTTGAGGGCTTCTTCTCCGACTAGCTTCTCTGAGAGAAAACGGGGATTCGGGTCTGCGCCGAAGCCCATCGGGTGCCGGCCCATGTGTTCGACACCGCCAGCGAGCACGAGGTCGTACGCACCAAAAGCAATGCCGCCCGCAAGGGTTGTAACCGACGTCATCGCTCCGGCGCACATGCGATCGATTGCGAAGCCGGGCACCGACTTCGGAAGGCCCGCCAAAAGGGCTGCTGTGCGGCCGAGCGTCAGGCCCTGGTCGCCCTGCTGCGTGGTGGCCGCGATGGCCACGTCATCGATACGGTCCGTTGGAACTGAAGGGTTGCGTTCCAGGAGTCCGATCATGGCCTTCACCACCAGGTCATCTGCCCGGGTGTTCCAGTACATGCCCTTTTCACCGGCCCGACCGAAGGGGGTACGAACCCCGTCGACGAACACGACTTCTTGTCTCTCGGCCACAATGCCTCCACTGTTCTTTTGGTCTGCCCCGATCCTAGGCGCGCCGAAAACTGGGCATAAATCCTTTGATTGTTCCTACGAAACTGGCTGGTGGGGCTCTGTGACCGTTTGCGCGGAATCTACAAAGGCATCGGCAATCACCTGTGCGATAGCGTCAATTTGCCAGGGGCGAGCGCCGAGTTCGGAAAGGGCAGTCCGAAGCGCGTCGACCGAGAGCGGAACCGGAGGAGCCCATGCTACGCGGCGCAGCAATTCGGGGGTGAGAAGGTTTTCCACGGGGATGCTCAGTGCTTGTGAGACTTCGGTTACAGCTGCCCTGGCCGTCTTGAGTCGTTTGTCAGCCTCAGGGTTGCGATCTGACCAGATGCGGGGTGGAGGCATCGCCTCGCCCGGCACACGGAGTGCGGGTAGTTCGCTCGAAGCGAGACCGGCTTCGATTGCATTCCACCACCGTGACAGTTCGGTGCGGCTGGCCCTGCCGTTGAACTCGCGCATAGCAGCCAGCGCGTGCTTCGATTCCGGAATCGTTCGCGCCGCTGCGACAAGTGACCCGTCGGGCACCAGGCGACCCGGCGCGGTGTCCGTCTCCCGCGCGAAGAGGTCACGGGCCAGCCACAGTTCCCTTGCCACCGCGAGGTTACGGGCGCCACGCACCGTGTGCAGGCCAGACAGGCGGCGCCATGCATCGCCGGTCTTCGGCTTCGTGTCCCGGTCGAGCACTGCCTGGAACTCCTGCTGGCCGATGTCTCCCTTGCCTGCATCCACGAGCAACTGCTCGACCGCATCGCGTACGTCGACGAGCAGTTCGACATCGAGCGCTGCGTACACAAGCCAGGACTGCGGCAAGGGGCGTGTAGACCAGTCGGCAGCCGAATGCTCTTTCGCGAGATGGATGCCGAGAAGCTCCTCAACAACAGTTCCGAGACCGACCCGGGCGAGACCAGCAAGCCGTGCCCCGAGCTCGGTGTCGAATATTCGGGTCGGATCCAGGCCCACCTCGCGGAGGCAGGCGAGGTCCTGGCTCGCTGCGTGCAGCACCCATTCCTCGTTCGCGATGACAGCGTTCAGCTCGGAGAAATCGCCGATCGCGGGAGGGTCGAACAGAAAGACGCCGGCGCCTCGCCGAAAGATCTGGATCAGGTATGCACGCTGCGAGTAGCGGAATCCGGATGCCCGTTCCGCATCGATCGCGATGGGACCGGTGCCTGCGGCTATCGCGGCCACTGCCGCCAGGTACTCGTCCCGGGTATCGATTGCCGAAACTACTGCGTGCGGTTGCTGCTCGGCTGGTTGCTGCTCGGCGACGGGTTCGGGTGAGCTGGCCGTGGGCTCAGCCGGGGCCGCCGATCCTGCCGGATCGCCGCTCTCCAGGTCACTCACGACCGGCTCGGCGAATGGGTAGCACACTGACTCCTTCGGCCACTGGCGGCAGTCCCGCCAGCATGCATAACAACTCACCCCAGCCTTCCACATGAGAGGCGATCTGGTGGTCGAGCGGTGTCCACGATGCCCTGAGTTCGATTTGCGCACCGTCACCCTGGTCTGCCAGCGTGCCGAAGCCGGTCGACAGGATTTTCGTAGCAGTTCCCGACGCCGCGGTGTAGTTTGCGCCGCGCGTGTCCAACGCGTCAACGAGCCACGACCACGCAACCTCAGCGAGGAACGGGTCGAGTCCGATGTCTGTCTCAAGCGGCGCCTGCGCGAAGCAGACGACACGGAACTGGCCGCCCCATGCTTCAGGAGCAGACTGGTCGAAGAGCAGGATGAACCTGCCGGTGCCCAGCTCAGAATCTGAGCCGTGCCTGGCCGGGGTCACATCTGCGGCGAACGCGATGGCGTGCGGTGCGAGGTTTGCAGGAGAAGCTATTTCGCTCACGACCAGTTCAGGGCGGAGGGAGGCACCGCGAATCGCCTCAACGGCCGCGGCGAAGGCGGCGGGCAGCGCTGGTTCCGTGGGGGTTTGCGGCACGAGTGAAGACTAAAGTTTGACCGTGGGTAATTCTCGAAGGCACGCCGTCAGTCCCGTGCCGTGGTGGGCGCTGGCCATCGGAGGTGCAGCTGTTGTGGCAAGCCTCGCGGCCGCTACAGCGGGTGTTGTCACTCTTGTGTTTGCCCGCACAGTCGTGGTGCCGCCTCGCAAACGTCCGGAGAATGTCCGCATCCTTTCCGTTGACGACCAGGCTGGCACCATCACGCTGGCGTCGAGTCCGGAGACCCGGCTGTCCGGTGACTACGGCCTCTGGTTCTCGGGTGACCTCGGCCATGTCCGGCTCGGTGCGATCGTCTCGAGCACGCAGCTTTCAGTGACGCGTGGCATCCATGACGTCGATTTCGGCGACCTCGCGACCGCGACAACCGGTCGGTGGAGCGGGTGGTACTACATCGATCCGCGCCAGCTGGGGCTTCCATTCCAGAACGTCGAAATCCCGACCGAGCTTGGAGTTGCGCCAGCCTGGCTTGTGCCGTCGCGGCCACCCACTGATCGCTGGGTGATACAGGTGCACGGCCGCGCTGTGCAGCGACAGGAGACACTGCGAGCCCTCCCTGTGTTCCACACCGCCGGGTATACGTCCCTCGTGATCTCGTATCGCAATGACGGCGATGCGCCGAAGAGCATCGACGGCCGATACGGCCTCGGCGACACCGAGTGGAAAGATGTCGATTCCGCGATGCAGTACGCGGTGGACCACGGGGCGCGTGAGATTGTGCTGATGGGCTGGTCCATGGGCGGCGCCACCGTGCTGCAGGCGCTCACCAGGTCGGGCATTGCACCCCTCGTTACCGGCGTCGCACTTGATTCGCCAGTTGTTGACTGGGTTACAGCACTTCGTTACCAGGGAAGCCTGCATCGGCTGCCGGGGCCGGTGCGGGACGCGGTGATTGGCGTTCTCGGTAGAAAGTGGAGCAGGAGGCTGACAGGTCTCTACGAGCCGATCGATCTGCCGCGGCTGGACTTCGTGCAAAGGGCCAATGAGCTCATGGTGCCGATCCTGCTCATGCACAGTGACGACGATGGATTCGTGCCGGCGTCGGCATCTACCGCCCTGGCCGAAGCACGCCCCGACATCGTGACGTACGACCGGTGGCAGCATGCAGCGCATGTGAAGCTGTGGAATTACGACCGGGCCAGGTGGAACGAATCAGTTCGCTCATGGCTCGCCTCGCTCAGTGATGCACCAGCCATCGGGCGAACTGGTAATGGTCGTCGTCAGCGAGCAGCTGTTCCAGTCGCAGACCCTGGGGAGTGAGCCCTTCCACCCCAAAGAGCGGGGTGGTGACTCCAGTGATGAGCGGGCTCGTCGTGAGGCAGATTTCATCCACGAGGCCGCTTGCCAACAACTGTCCTGCGAGGCTCGGTCCTCCCTCGCAGGTGATTGACCGGTGACCTCTGGAGCGGAGC
>JAODLU010000225.1 GCA_025464125.1 Microbacteriaceae bacterium
GCGTTCTATGTGCCGCTCATCGCCGGCGTGCTGGCCGCGATCATCGGCACGGTCTGCATCCTGGCGCTCGTCTTCGCTGACCCTGCTTTCATCGCATACGCGAACGGAATGGCAGCAAAGTAACCCGTCAGCAGCGCCTCGCTCTACTTGCCGGAGTGACCGGCTGAGCCAAGCTGATGGGTGGCCTGCACGACCCGCTGGGCCATTGCCGACTCGGCGATCTTGCCCCACGCGCGCGGGTCGTAGATCTTCTTGTTGCCGACTTCGCCATCCACCTTCAGCACGCCGTCGTAATTCGTGAACATCGTGCCTGCGATGGAACGGGTGAACGCGTACTGCGTGTCGGTGTCGATGTTCATCTTCACCACACCATTGGCGACAGCCGTGGCGATCTCTTCATCGCTCGAGCCTGAACCGCCGTGGAAGACGAGGTCGAGGGGAAGTGCGCCCTTGCCATATTTGGCCGAGAGGCCCGCCTGGATCTCCGCGAGCAGTTCCGGCTTCAGCTTCACTCCGCCCGGCTTGTAAACGCCGTGAACGTTGCCGAAGGTGAGGGCAGCGATGTAGCGGCCCTGTTCTCCGAACCCGAGCGCTTCGACTGTCGCGATTGCGTCGTCCAGTGTCGTGTACAGGTGCTCGCCCGCCGCGTTGCTGACGCCATCCTCTTCGCCGCCGACGACGCCGATCTCAACCTCGAGGATCGAGTGGATGGCCTTCATGCGGGGCAGCAGCTGCTTCGCGATTTCGAGGTTCTCGGTGAGCGGCACCGCCGAACCGTCCCACATGTGCGACTGGAAGATCGGGTTGCGACCGGCCTTGACCTCTGCCTCTGACGCTTCGATCAGCGGTATGACGAAGCCATCGAGCGCATCCTTCGGGCAGTGGTCCGTGTGCAGTGCGACGGTGATCGGGTAGTTCTTGGCGACCTCGGTAGCGAATGCTGCAAAGGCCAGGGCACCGGATGCCCGGTTCTTGACGGTCTGGCCGGCGAAGTAGTCTGCGCCTCCGGTTGTGACCTGCATGATGCCGTCAGATCCGGCTTCGGTCAGTCCCTGCAGCACCGCGTTGATCGTCTGCGAGGACGACACGTTGACCGCCGGGTATGCAAAACCCTTCGCCTTGGCCTTGTCGAGCATCTCTGCGTACTGGTCTGGGGTTGCGACGGGCATGGGTTCTCCTTCGAAGCGGCGCTAGCCGGGAGCGGGCACGACCCGCGTTCACGGTCCGATTCTAGACAGTTGAACCTGTCCGGCGCGTGTTGGCCGGTGCTACCGAACGCTAAAGAACTGCTGTTCTTTCACCCCCGATCCACGGGGGCCGAGCACGTCGCCCGGTACCCTTGGGGCGTGAACAACGAGAGCGCTACCCAGTTTTTGCACCCCGACCGCAACCTGGGAATGGAGCTGGTCAGGGCCACTGAGGCCGCGGCCATCCGTGCGGTTCCCTTCATCGGTAAGGGTGACAAGAACGCCGCGGACGGCGCTGCAGTCGACGCGATGCGCAAGTTTCTCGGCACTGTCGACTTCGACGGCGTAGTCGTGATCGGTGAGGGCGAAAAAGATAAAGCGCCGATGCTTTTCAATGGTGAGCACGTCGGCACCGGCGTCGGCCCCTCCTGCGACATCGCAGTGGACCCCATTGACGGCACCTCGCTGACCGCCGCCGGGCGGCAGAACGCGATCTCGATGATCGCGGCATCCGATCGTGGTTCCATGCTGGACGCCTCAACCGTCTTCTACATGCAGAAGCTCGTCACCGGTGCCGAGGGCCGCGGAGTTGTCGACATCAACCAGTCCATCGGCGACAACATTCGCGAGCTCGCAAAGAAGAAGGGCAAGGAGGTCGGCCAGATGGTCGTCGCCGTGCTCGACCGACCGCGCCACGAGGGCCTGATCGAAGAGATCCGAGCAGCGGGTGCTGGCACTCGCCTCATGCTCGACGGCGACGTTGCAGGTGGCATCAACGCGGCAATGTACGGCACCCGCATCGATATCTGTGTTGGCACAGGTGGCAGCCCAGAAGGCGTCGCGACGGCCTGTGCCATCAGGGCGCTCGGCGGGCATATCCAGGGCATTCTTGCTCCGAAGGTCGAGTCCGAGCGCACAAACGGTCTCGCTGCAGGCCTGAAGTTCGACTACGTCTACGAGGCCGACGAACTGGTCAACAGCGACAACACGTTCTTCGTGGCGACTGGCGTGACGGATGGCGGACTCGTTGCCGGCGTGCGCCGCCTTGGCCCGATCATCCGCACCGAGAGCATTGTGCTGCGCGGCCGTTCAGGCACGATCCGCCGGGTCACTGCCGACCACGTCGCGGATAAATGGCTGTAGCTGTCACTGGCTTCTAGCTGGCACGTGGCTCCAGCTGGCACGGCTCCAGCTGGCACGGCTCCAGCCGGGGCTGGCTAGTCCTTGTTGGCCTTCTCGAGCTCGATGATCGTCACCATGTCAGCCTCGAGTTCTGCCACGAGCTCGTAGGCACTGAGGTCGCGCGGCAATTCTTCGATCTGCTCGTGAGTGCCGAGCACCTTGGACTCGTCGAGCACGTTGAGCTTGCGAGCTGATGGCAGCACCTGGCGTTCCAGGGAGCCGACGAACCCGTTGTAATTCTTGACCGTGCTTTCGATGGACCGACCGAGCTTGTCTACGTGACTCGCAAGAGTTGCAAGGCGGCCGTAGAGCTCTTTGCTGAGGTCGAACAGCATCTTGGCCTCCTGGGTGACCACGTCCTGCTGCCAGGTGAACGCGACTGTCTTCAGCACCGACCACAGAGAAACCGGGGAGGCGAGCGCCACGCGCTTCGAGAACGCGTAATCCATGATCGACGGGTCAGCCTCCATTGCGGAGGACACCAGCGATTCGCTGGGGATGAACGCGACCACGAATTCGGGCGACGCGTCGAGCCCGTCCCAGTAGGCCTTGCCGCTGAGCGTGTCGATGTGTGCGCGCATCGCCTTCACGTGCAGCTTCAGCAGGGCTTCCCGACGGGCACCCTCTTCACCTGTTGCCGTTGCCGCGATCTGGGAGGCCTCGAGGTACGAGTTGAAGGGAACCTTCGCGTCGACGGCGATGTTCTTGCCGCCGGGCAGGTGGATGACCATGTCTGGGCGGCCAGCCCCGGCATCCGACGAGATGCTCGACTGCACGTCGAAGTCGACGCGTTCGATGAGCCCCGCGGCCTGCACCACGTTGCGCAGTTGAGTTTCGCCCCAGACTCCGCGGGTGGCGTTGTTGCGGAGAGCGGAGGCGAGGGACTCTGCGGTGCTGCGCAACCGCTCCTCTGACTCCGTGGCATTGCGAAGCTGCTGGCTGAGCTCGCCGTGCTGCTGGCTGCGCTGGGTCTCGAGTTCGGTCACCTTGAGCTGCATGGTGCGAAGCGTCTCCTGCACGGGCGTCAGCGCCTGCAGCACCTTGCTCTCTTTCTGCTGGCGCTCGGCCTCGGCCAGGGCCTCGATGCGGTGGCGCTCGACCAGTTCGCGGTACTGCGCCTGGTGCTGGGTTACCTGCTTCTCGAGTGCATCCGCCGTCGCCTGGATGGCGGCCAGCGACGAGCCGAGCCGCGCGTGCTCTGCCGAACCGTCTGCTCGAACCTGGGCAAGCGCCATCTCGTGCCGGGCCTCGAGCAGCGCCGGATCGACTCCGGGTGCAGTGACGCGCCGGTTGCGCGCGAGCAACAGTCCGATGACCGCGCCGAGCACGACGCCGACCAGCAGGCCGATGATGAGAGCGAGGATGGGGTCCATGTGATCCAGTGTCACACCGGGGCCCGACATCGCCATTGAGGCCGCGCGCCGAGTCAGACATTTCCAGAACAATGTCAAACATTTCGAGAACAATACGGTCTGGCGGAACCGTGAAATCGGCCTCATCGCCGCCGTTAGCATTGCGGCATGGACACTGTGAACCACTGGATTTCTGGCGCTTCGTTCGAAGGCGAATCGACCCGCACCGCTCCCGTCTACAACCCGGCGCTCGGCACGGTCGCCCGTGAGGTTCGCCTCGCTTCGGTGGCAGACCTCGATGCGGCCGTGGCATCCGCGAAGGCAGCATTTCCTGCCTGGGCCGAGACTTCACTCGCCAGGCGCCAGCAGATCCTCTTCGCTTTTCGGGAGCTGCTGAACTCGCGCAAGCAGGAGCTCGCAGAGATCCTCACCGCTGAG
>JAODLU010000233.1 GCA_025464125.1 Microbacteriaceae bacterium
AAGCGACGAGACGCTCGGCCTCGACCCGACCTGGATCGACCGCGACCTCACCCAGCAGCGCAGCATCGTGCTCTTCGCGCAGCTGCCGTCCATCGTGGCGTACGCCCAGCGCCGGCTCTGGAAAGAGGAGCTCATCGAGCCGCGGGATGACCTCGGCTACTCGGCGAACTTCCTGTTCATGACCTTCGGCGAACTGCCGGAAGAGGTAGTCGTTGACGCGTTCGACGTGTCGATGATCCTGTACGCCGAGCACTCGTTCAACGCTTCGACGTTCACAACCCGTGTGATCACCTCGACCCTGAGCGATGTGTACTCGGCGGTCGTCGGCGGCATCGGCGCGCTCAAAGGCCCGCTGCACGGTGGCGCAAACGAGGCAGTGCAGCACACCTTCGAAGAGATCGGCACTGCAGACAAGGCAGAGGCCTGGCTCGAAGAGGCGCTCGCCAGCAAGAAGAAGATCATGGGCTTCGGGCACCGCGTGTACAAGAACGGCGACTCGCGGGTACCGACCATGAAGAAGGCTCTCGACACGCTGGTCGAGCACTACGGCAAGCCGGAGGTGCTCGACATGTACGACGCACTCGACGGTGCCATGAACTCGCGCAAGTCCATCAAGCCGAACCTCGACTACCCGTCGGGCCCGGCATATAACCTGATCGGTTTCGACACGACGATCTTCACCCCGCTGTTCATCGCATCGCGCGTGACGGGCTGGACCGCGCACATCATGGAGCAGCTCGCGGCCAACTCGCTGATTCGCCCGCTCAGTGAATACAACGGCATCGAGCAGCGTGAAGTGCCGAAGGCCACCAACCTGTAACGGCTACAGCACAACCTGCAGGCCTTGAGGGGTCCGGACGAGAAGTCCGGGCCCCTCAAACGCACGCCCCTCGGACGCATTACCGATAGATTCCAAGCGAGACAAGGGAAGACAATGACAATGACGTCAATCGACACCACCAGCATCTATAACGACATCCTGCGGCCGTTCTCCGTTTACAGCCACGGCATCGATATGAAGAATTACGAGCTGCTCAGGGACGCATTCGTGCCTGACGGTCTGTGGGTCATGCACGACATGACCGAGATTCGTGGGCACGAAGCGATAATCGAGAAGCTCGAAGCCGTAGCCAAGATTCCCGGACGCCCCCAACAGGGCCTGCACACGTTCCACAATCTCAACATGCGAATCGTCGGCAAAACTGTCGAATCGACGGCGAACTGGATCTTCACATCCCGCCAGGAAAAGGGCGGCCCCTGGTCAGTGGAGTCGGTCGGCCAGTACGAGGATACGCTCGAGAAGGTTGGCGGCAAGTGGTTCTTCACCCGCCGTCGCATCATCAACTGGAACCTCTAGTCGGCTATAGCTCGACCCTGGTGCCCCTGGGCGTCGGAACCAGCAGGCCGGTGCCGTCGAACGCCTTCTCGAGGTCGGCGCGGCTCTCGCTGAAGTGCTGCCAGTCCTCGGTGTGAAGACCGACCACTTTCTCGGCCTTCAGGGCGGATGCCGCGGCCACGGCATCCTCAGACGTCAGGGTGAGCGCGGCATCGAGCCCCGGCACTCGCGCGGCCCCGGCGAACAGTACTGCGATGCCGACTGGAGCGAAGCGGTCGCCGATCTGGCGCACGAGCGGTACTGACGCGTTGTCTCCGCTGATGTACACGGTTGGCCAGCCTGGCGACTCGAGCACGAAGCCGATGACCGGGCCGACCATTTTCTCTGACCCGGGCGGCCCATGCAGGGCGGGAACTGCAGTAACCGTGATGTCGCCGAAGTCGTGGATCTCCCAGTTGTCGAGACCGACGACACTGCCACCGAACAGGTCGCTCGCGGCCTCGAGGGTGCTGAGGGTCGGCACTCCCTGGGCGATGAGTTCGAGGCCCTCCCAGTCGAGGTTGTCTTTGTGCCCGTGGTGCGACAGCAGCACGAGATCCACCTGGCCGAGGTCAGCGCGACTCAGGCCGGGGCCAGCGGTCTTGACGAGTTCTGTCTCATCGGGGTCCGAGTATGTCTGCGGAGGATCGAACGTGGGATCGGTAACGATCCGGAGTCCCGCGTACTCGAGCAGGGCTGTCGGTCCGCCGACGTAAGTGATGGCTGTCTTAGGCACGCTCCGAGCCTACGCTGGAGACATGCCCAATCGCCTGCTGGGATCTGTGAGCCCCTACCTGAAGTCACACGCCATGAACCCGGTGGACTGGTATGAGTGGGGCGACGAGGCCTTCGACGAGGCTGAGCGCCGCGGCATCCCGGTGCTGGTTTCGATCGGGTATTCCACCTGCCACTGGTGTCATGTGATGGCGCGCGAGACGTTCAGCGACCCGGTGCTCGCTGAATATCTGAACGCGAATTTCGTGGCGATCAAGGTCGACAGGGAGGAGCATCCTGATGTCGACGCGAGCTACCTCGCCGCCGCCAGCGCGTTCACCGACAACCTCGGCTGGCCGCTCAACGTCTTCCTGACCCCGAAGGGCCGTGCTTTTTACGGCGGAACGTACTGGCCGCCGGTTGCGGCGCAGGGCATCCCCTCGTTTCGCGAGGTGCTCGAGGCAGTGCTCGACGCATGGACCGACCGCCGCGAGGAGGTTGAGCAGAACGCGTCGAAGATCGCGGATGCCCTGGCAACCCAGTCGATCGCACCGAACGGCACTCTGCCAACCACTGGCACGCTGGCAAAGGTGGTCGAGCAGCTGCTCACGTATGAGGACCTCGAGTTCGGCGGGTTCGGCACAGCACCCAAGTTTCCCGTGGCTCCAGTGCTGCTGTTCCTGCTGGCCAGGGGCGCAGTCGGTGACGCTGCGGCACTCGGACTCGCCGGTCGCAGTCTTGGGGTGATGCAGGAATCGGGCCTCCGCGACCCCATCGAGGGCGGCTTCTTTCGCTATGCGACCCGCCGCGACTGGACAGAGCCCCAC
>JAODLU010000252.1 GCA_025464125.1 Microbacteriaceae bacterium
ACATCGTTGGCATGGGCTCGAACACCTACGGCGTCGAATCCGCGGCCAACCAGTACTTCAGCACCACGGCGAAAGACGTGACGCTTGCCCAGGCCGCGAGCCTGATCGCCATCGTGCAGCAGCCGAACCTCCACAACCTCAGCGATCCGAAGTTCTACCC
Source organism: Microbacteriaceae bacterium (assembly GCA_025464125.1). Classification (GTDB taxonomy): domain Bacteria; phylum Actinomycetota; class Actinomycetes; order Actinomycetales; family Microbacteriaceae; genus Lacisediminihabitans. Next base: position 161 of record JAODLU010000252.1, read on the forward strand.
GGCCAACAAGATCAGGCGCGACCAGATCCTGAACGCCATGTACGTCGAGAAATACATCGACAAGAAACAGCTCGATGAGGCGCTCGCGACGACCATCGAATCCGAGGTGCACCTGAGCGCCCCGACCAGCGGATGCCTCCATGCCATCGCCGCGCCCCTGGCCTGTGACTACGTCACAAAGCTCATCACCGCATCGCCGGCCGCCAGCACCCCCGGCCTGCCGCCGCAGCTCGAGTCGCTCGGAGCAACCCCGGCCGAGCGCAAGGCCAACTGGGAAATCGGTGGCTACAAGATCTACACCAGCATCGATCTCGACCTGCAGAAAACTGCAGAAGACCAGCTGGCCGTGCAGACGCCATCGACCGAAGACAGGTTCCCGCTCGGTGCTACTGCCAACTCCGTGGAGGTGGGCACCGGTCGCGTGCTCGTGATGGCGCAGAACAAGGTGTTCGACGACTCGCTCGAGGGCGCGAAAGACCCGACACACTCAGCCGTCAACTTCACGACCGACTTCCCATACGGAGGCTCGAACGGCTTCCCCACCGGCTCGACATACAAGGTCATCGACCTCGCCAACTGGCTGCAGACCGGCCACGGGTTGGGCGACCTCGTCGACGGCGCATCAGGCCAGAACTATAAGGCTGCAAGCTTCACCGCGCCATGCGATCCTGGCGCGCTGGCCGACTTCGGCCCGCTGAAGAACGACTCGGGTGGCGGCGGCGTCATGACTGTCAAGAACGCCCTCATCGGGTCTGTAAACAACGCGTTCATGCAGATGGCCGAACGCCAGGACCTCTGCAGCATCCGCGACACCGCGATCGCGATGGGCGCGCACCGCGCAGACGGCCAGCCGCTCACGGTCAACCCGAACTCCATCCTGGGCTCGAACGAACAGGCACCACTGACCATGGCTGGTGTTGCGGCGACCATCGGTTCCGGCGGCCTGCACTGTGACGCGGTCATCGTCGACAGGGTCGTTGATCCTGCAGGCAAAGATCTTCCAGGCCAGACGAGAACCTGCAACCAGGCCCTGACGTCTGATATCGCGGCTGGCACAGCCGACGCGATGGTCGGCTCGATGACCAGCGGCACCAGCTCCCCCGGCAACCCGCGCGACGGCATCCAGATCGGTGGCAAGACTGGAACGTCGGACGTCGCCGACCACGTCTGGATCATCGGCACGACGACGAAGGTCGCAACCTCAGTCTGGACCGGAAACATCCTCGGCCACACAAGCCTCCGAAAGATGAAGAACCCGATCACAGGGTCTTATTACGCAGGCACGTCCAGGTTCAACATCTTCAAGGCGATCATGACGCAGGCCGACCAGATGTATGGCGGAGACAAGTTCCCTGCACCGTCGGCGGCGGTCATCGGCGGCGCTTCCTCAACAGTGCCCAACGTGACAGGCCAGTCTCCTGAGCAGGCGAAGGCCCTACTCGAGAGCCTCAAGTACAAGTACCAGGACGGCGGTACGGTCGCGTCAGCCCTCCCGGCAGGCAAAGTCGTCGACACCGATCCGGGTGCTGGCACCAAGACCCCGACCGGGGCCACCGTGACCGTGTTCACCAGTGACGGAAGCCTTGCCACAACGGTGCCGGTGACAACTGGGCTAACCCGGCAGGCGGCTGATAGTGCCCTGGTGGCAGCGGGCTTCAGTTTGGCGAATGTGACCTATACCTGGCTCGCCGGTACGCCGACCACCGTCTGTAAGGTCACTGCCTCTAATCCGGCGAGCGGCACTGCGACATCGAAGAGTTCGGCAGTCACTTTGACCGTCTACGGTCTCGCGGCCGTGCCTGCTAACCCGAATGCTTCACATGATCCGGGCCTGACCGTCTGCCCAAGATGACCAACGGCCACTCCGCGCTGAGGGGCACCGGCTCCGCTTTGGCGGGGCTGGCAGCCATCGGACTTGGCGCGCTCGCATGGGGCACGCTCGTCGAGCGCAATCGCTTCACCCTGCGACGCGAGATCGTGCCGGTGCTGGCCCCGGGTGCGCGCTCGCTTACGGTGCTTCACCTCTCCGACCTGCACATGGCGCCGTGGCAGCGCGCGAAGCAGGAATGGATAAGGGGTCTTGCGGTCTATGAGCCAGACCTCGTGGTCGACACCGGAGACAACCTCGGGCACCTTCGCGGCAATGAGGGTGTCGAATATGCGCTCGAGCCGTTCCGCGGCATCCCAGGAGTTTTCGTGCATGGCTCGAACGACTTCCACGGCCCAGTGGCCAAGAACCCCTTCCGCTATTTCACCGGTCCGTCCAAAGGACACCAGTCCCCGCCAGATCTCGACACAGGTCGCCTCAACTCGTTCTTCGAGGGCCTCGGCTGGCTCGATCTCAACAACGCTGCGCGCGCGATGACGATCAAGTCCAATCGCCTCGAGTTCGTGGGCGTCGGCGATGCACATGTCGGGGCGGAGCGCCTCGAAGCCCTGCCAGGAGCCATGGATGAGATGCGCGAGAACGTGGGCTGGGCCGACGAGATCGCAGGACCTGACCCCGTCACTATCGGTGTGACGCACGCGCCATACCGTCGGGTGCTTGACTCGTTCCTCACCAATGGCGCCGAGCTAGTCTTCGCTGGCCATACCCACGGCGGCCAGGTCTGCGTGCCCGGCTACGGCGCGCTCGTGACGAACTGCGACCTCCCACGCAGCCAGGCCAGCGGCCTGAGCCTCTGGAAGCATGCTCGCCGGGTGGCGTATCTCAACGTTTCAGCCGGGCTCGGAACATCCATCTACGCCCCCGTGCGTTTCGCGTGCCCGCCGGAGGCCGTACTGCTGACACTCGTCGGTCGGGATTTCAGCTATTCTTGATGAGGCTCCGAACGAACCGCGGTTCGATCGTTGCCAAATCGGGGTGTGGCGCAGTTTGGTAGCGCGCTTCGTTCGGGACGAAGAGGTCGCAGGTTCAAATCCTGTTACCCCGACAGCCAGGGCCGTGACATGTCACGGCCCTTCTGCGTTTAACCACCGAACGAGCTGGCGGGTTACTGGAACAGCTCGTTCACGATCTCCAGCGTGTGGACGCGGCTCGCCAGCTCCGCAGCACCTGGCGAGATGATCAACTCATCGGCCTGGGTGCTGTCGAGCAGCGAGGCCAGCTGGGACAGCACGTGATCAGGGGTGCCCACAGCCTGCCGACGGTTGCGCTCAGCGACGAACTGCAGCTCCTGCGGAGTGAAGTCGTAGGCCAGACCCTCCTCGACACTCAACGGCTCGGGCTTTGCACCCTGGCGCATGCGAATGAAGCTGATCAGCCCCGGGCGCGACTGCGCGTCGACCACTGCCGGGTCTTCATCGGTGACGACCCCGACGGCGATCGCGCTGTGCGGCGCATCGAGGGTGCCGGGCTGGAAGCTGCGACGGTAGAGGTCGAGCGCTGCTTCAGTGTTGTCGCCGGAAAAGTGGTGGGCAAAGGCGAAAGGAAGCCCGAGCGCGCCGGCCACCTGCGCGCTGTAACCGCTCGAGCCGAGCAGCCACACCTGCGGAAGGTCGCCGAGACCGGGCACGGCGATGATCGAGGCCAGCGGGTTCTCGTCAGCCATCGACCCCTCGAAGAAACCGATCAAGTCGAGCAGCTGCTGCGGAAAGTCTTCGACCGAGAGGCCTGCCTCGCTGCGGCGGAGCGCCATCGCTGTTGCACCGTCGGTACCTGGAGCCCGGCCAATTCCGAGGTCGATGCGATCGCCGTAGAGCGCACGCAGCGTGCCGAACTGCTCGGCGACGACCAGCGGTGAATGGTTGGGAAGCATGACTCCACCACTGCCAACCCTTATACGACTGGTACGCGCAGCGACGCCAGCGATAAGCACCGCAGGGGCGCTCGAGGCGATCCCCGGCATGCCGTGGTGCTCTGCCACCCAAAAGCGGTCGTAGCCGAGGGCCTCAGCGGCCTGGGCCAGCGCAATAGTGCCAGCGACAGCATCCCCATTGGTTCCGCCAGCTGGCCTGCTGGCCAGGTCGAGAACGGACAGGGGCACGCGACGTAGTTCAGCCATTCAGTCTCCAACCTCGACGGGGTGCCTGCCATTCCATCGACTGGACCTGGTGCGCGAGAGCGTCAGGCGAAATCCGGATCCGGTGCAGACGAGTAGACGGGGTCCGCGAGCTCCACCAGCACACGTCGCCGACCGCTGCCGAGCAGGCCGCCGCTTTCTTCGAGATAGCAGGCCCCGCAGAGCGACTCGTACGAGACCTCACCGCCGCCCGAGACCGAGGTATCGATCGCCACCTGGTCGCCGTCGAAGACGAACCGCCCGTCGATCTTTCTCGTGTTGAAGATGGCCTTGCGACCGCACCTGCAGATCGTCTTCAGCTCTTCGAGTGAATGGGCAATCTCGAGCAAACGCCGACTGCCGGGAAATGCCACGGTCTGGAAGTCGGTGCGGATGCCGTACGCCAGCACTGGAACACCCTCCTGGATCGAGATGCGCAGCAGGTCGTCGACCTGCGCCTCGGTGAAGAACTGCGCCTCGTCGACGAGCAGGCAACTCACGTCGAGGCCGGTGCGCTCGAACACGGCGGCCCGCTTCGCGGCGAACAGCTCGTACACATCGTCATCCGGTGCCACCACGAAATCGACGGGCCTGCTGACCCCGAGGCGCGACATGATCGCCGCCTCGCCCTTGGTGTCGATCGTGGGCTTGGCGAGCAGCACCTGCTGGCCGCGCTCTTCGTAGTTGTATGCGGCCTGGAGCATCGCCGTGCTCTTGCCGCTGTTCATGGCGCCGTAGCGAAAATAGAGCTTGGCCACTACTGGAGGTATCCATCCTCGGCGGCCCGGCGGATGAGTTCCGCTTTCTTGCTCGCCGGTCTGTTGGCCTTCACATATTTTTCCCGCACGCGTCGCAGGTACGTCTTGGCCGTTTCGTATTGCACGTTCATCCGCTGCGCCACCTCGAGAGTGCTGAAACCTGACACATACAGTTTAAAGGCCTCAGTCTCACCCGCGCTCAATTTCGGTCGCGACTGGTTCGCCGCCCCGACCGGCAAGGGGCGCCAGTCACGCTGGAGGTCCTGGCCCACAGCCAGGCCCATTACCGACCTGGCGGCATCCATGACCTCGCGCATCGGTACCGCCTTCGAAACGAAAGCTGACGCTCCGGCCTCGAGTGCCCGCTCACGAGCCTCACGGGTGTCGAGGCTGCTGAGCACGACCACCTTTGCGCCGGCGGCGCGGCACGTGCGAACCCTGGCCTCGATCGAGACAGGCTCCTTCAGCTGGAAGTCGATGAACACGAGCTCGGTGGGAAAGTTGTCGCTGTGCACCAGTTGCAGCCAGGTGTGCGCGCTGAGCACGAGTTCGAAATCTGGCGCGTTCGAGGCGATCCAGCTGCTGATGCTGTCGAGCAGCACCTCGTGGTCATCGAGAATCGCGAGACGGATCCTGCGGGTCGCAACGACGCTTTCGCTATTTGTCATAGGAGAACCTCACTGTCAGTGCCGAGCTGGTGAAATCGATGACGACGTTCGTGAAGACAGCACGCATGATTGCAAAGTACGGCGCGAGAGCAAGGCGCCGAAGGTAATCGTAGGATTGCAATTTCGCATCGATGACTCCGACGCTCCGCTCGCCGACCTCTGTGAGTTCGATCCTCAGGTCGCCCGCATCGAACTCCGCAGCTTCGATGAGCGCGACGATGAGCGTGCGGATGGCGGTGCGCTGTTCGGTGGACATGCCGCCGGCGAGATGCCGCTTATCGAGCACCACTGCCTTACCTCCCCCGCCAGGCCCGGAAGCTGACGACGCCGATGACTCGACGACGCTCTCCAGCCAGCTGCGGTCAGCTTCAGCGACCATCACGCTGCGGATCGAATTGGCGATCGCTCTCGCCTGCGCCCTGTCGTCATCCGTCACCTGATCGCGGGAAGCCATTTCCCGCAGGAAGGGAATCACATCCCTGCCGAGGATCGTGACCCGATCCTGCTGGATCGATCGCGCGATCCCTGGCGAAGCTTCGTCGGTGAGGAGTGCAGATGCTGCCTTCGCACGCGATTGCCAGAGCGCAATTGATCGCACGGTGACTCTCGTGAACGCCACGGAAGCGAAGCACAGCGCTAGCAGCGGCGTGACCGCCCTGATCACGAACGCCATCGGTGGCGCGTCGGCGGTGAAGCCGTGCACCTGCAGGATGATCACGAACCCGATCACAACAGCGCCGAACACCCCGATCGCAGCCACCTGCCGCGCCGGACGATAAGGCCCACACGCCAGCAGCACCAGGCCGAACGAAACCCCGCCCCAGTCGTTGCGGATGAGGGTATTCGTGCCCATCACCGATGCCGCAGACAACACGATCGATGCGATGCCAAGCACTGCGGCAAGCGCCAACGCGCGGCTCGAGAACGGCGCACGAGACGGCGTGGATGCGATGATCACCACCGCGCTGCTACCGCCAAGTGCTGCAAGCGCAAAGATCGCCACTATGGGATGCGACAACTCCCGTGCCGCGGTCACGGTCTCCACCAGCGCGAAGATGAAGGCGCCGATAGCTATGACGGAGGTGACCACGCGGTTCGCAACAGCGCCAGCCGGGTCCAGTTGCTGGCTCGTCGGCTCCGCCGCTGCCGACTCACGGTTCTCAACTGGTGCGGCGCTCACGGGCCGGCCTCCCCGAACGCGAACTGTGCAGGAGCTGCGATCGGCATCCTGATCATTATGGAAGTGCCCTGCCCCGGCGTCGACCAGACGTGCACTGCGCCGCCGACAAGCTGCACCCGCTGCCGAACCGAGTTGCGAAGACCGAGGCGGTCGACTCGTGTGTCCGCCTCAGAGAAACCGATGCCTGAGTCGATGATCATTACCGATATGTCCTGGTCGGCGATATAGGCGACAACCTCGGCGCGGGTGGTGCCTGAATGGTCGAGAACGTTCACGAGGCACTGCTTGACGGCGCCGGCGAGCGCTTCGGCTCTCTCATCGTCAAGCCTGAGCACGGCGCTGAGATCACCGGTCTGGGAGACATCGAGACCCAGCTCGCGCATCTCCTCGATCGCCGCGAATATGGGTGCCTGGCGCCAGTTGCGACTGATGTCCTCAGCGGAAATGGCGTGGTCGGCCAGCCATTCCTCCCCCACCACGATCTCGAGGTCACGGTGGATCTGCGCGCTCAACTGGGGATCGATCGGAGCGTCTGGCGCGTTCGCGATGGCAGCCAGGTGGCTGAGCACCGTGTCGTGCATCAACGCCGCCGCGCGTGCCTCGATGCGATAGCGGGCCAGTGCGAGTTGCTCATCCTGCACCGCGCGATGCAGCAGCGGCTGCGCCCTGTTGAATCGACGGATGGTGGTGAACCAGAGCACCAGGATCACCACCGTGACCACGAGGCTCGACGCTGTGGCGATGTCGAACCGCCAGGCTTCACCACTCTGCAGGATCGCAGCCGCTGATGCGACCTCTGCGACCGCGTAACCGCAGAGCGCCCATGCCAACGCTCGGAGGAGCCCGACTCCCACGCCGCCAACCATGACGAGGGCGATCTTCGGCAGCGCGATCGAGAACGCGTCGCCCGCCAGGATCGGCTCCGCCTGTGCGTAGAAAGTCAGGATGTACCAATAGGTGCACGCGGCACCCACCAGCAGGTAGCTGGCGCTCGAAAAGAAGGTCGGCTCGGTGCGGTTGACCAGCAGCAGCACCACCATGGGCACGATGGCGATCATCGCGGGCCAGAGAATCAAATGGGGGCGACCAGCCTGGAAAACCACAGCGGACAGGAAGGCCGAAACCAGAAGGGTGAGACCTATCGCGTGCAGCGACCTGGCGAATGCCTGTGTGATGGTGCGGGCTGCAAGGTGCGAGGGGAGCCCAAGGGACATGTCGCTTCCTCCTTAGCGCACGACGATGGTCCAGTATCCCAGTAAACGAAGTGTTTTGTACCCTGTTGTTGCCTTGCAGAAGAGCAACATCGCCTCTGTCGCTGGGGCTTCGTACCCCGGCTAGAAAAGGGTAGGACCAGCCTGCGAAGTTCGCACACCCGGCGGCGCTGCCACGGGCCTGACCGCAGACCGCCCGAGAGCGACCGAACGGACGCCGCCAGTCGCCGGGTCTTCAACGCCGCGCTGCAGCCCATGGCGATGCACCAGCGGATTTATTTTTGCAGCGAGCCACGCCCTGTATTCCTTCGGAGCGTTTGCACCTGTTCCATACATTGCGGCGTAGCGCTGAACGAGCTGCGGCTGGTTGCGCCGCAACCACTCGAAGTACCACTCCTTCGCGCCCTGCCGCAGGTGCAGCGCGGTGAACAGTACGGCAGAGGCATCCGCCTCTTTGATCTGCGCAAGTGCGGAGTCCAGGTGGGCGGTCGTGTCAGTGAGGTAGGGCAGGACGGGCATAAGGAACACCGAACAGGAGAGACCGAGACGCCTCGCCGCGGCCACGGTAGCGAGGCGGACCGCCGCCGTAGGAGTGCCAGGTTCTATTGAGCGCTGCAACTCGTCGTCAAAGACCGCGATCGACATTGACAGCTGAACGGGAACAACGCGGCTCGCTTCGGCAAGCAATTCCAGGTCGCGTCGCAGCAGCGTGCCCTTCGTGAGGATGCTGAAAGGCGTACCCGAATCGACGAGGGCTTCGATGATGCCCGGCATCAGTTTGTAGCGACCCTCCGCGCGCTGGTATGGATCGGTGTTGGTACCGAGAGCCACAGGATGCCTGCCCCAGCTCGGTTTCGCCAGCTCCCTGCGCAGCACCTCTGCCACGTTCACCTTGACCACTATCTGGCTGTCGAAATCGTGCCCGGAGTCGAGGTCGAGGTATTCATGGGTGCGCCTGGCGAAGCAGTAAACGCAGGCGTGGCTGCAACCGCGGTATGGATTGATCGTCCACCCGAACGGCATCGAAGATGCTCCGGGCACATGGTTGAGCGCGCTCTTTGCGAGAACCTCATGGAACGTTATTCCGGCGAACTCCGGGGTCTGCACACTGCGCACGAAGTTAGACAGCCGCGCCAACCCGGGCAGGGCGTCAGGCTCTTCAGCCCCGAGTTGTTGTCCTTGCCACCGCATACGAACATTCGAACATGCGTTCGAATGAGAGTCAAGCTATGGCGAGCTGCTTCTCAGTCAATTCGAGCGTCTTGCCGGCCAGCTTCGGGTCATCCGAGAGCTGCTTGCCGTAGCTCGGCACCATCTTCTTCAGCTGCGGAGTCCAGCCGGCCAGGCGGTCGGGGAAGCACTTCGCGAGCACGTCGAGCATGATCGGCACCGCAGTCGAAGCACCGGGGGATGCGCCGAGCAGGCCCGCGATGCTGCCGTCGGCGGCGGTGACCACCTCGGTGCCGAACTGAAGCACCCCGCCCTTCTTGGCATCCTTCTTGATCACCTGCACGCGCTGGCCAGCAGTGATGCGGTACCAGTCCTTTGGATCCGCGTTTGGCATGAACTCCTGGAGTGCGCCGAACTTGGTCTTTTTGCTCGCGGCAAGCTGCCCGATGAGGTACTTCACCAGGTCGAGGTTGGCGGCACCAGCAGCCAGCATCGGGATCAGGTTGTGCGGGCGAATGGTCGCGAAAAGGTCGAACCACGAGCCGCTCTTCAGGAACTTGGTGTTGAAGCCCGCGTACGGTCCGAACATCAGGCTGGCGTTACCGCCCACGATGCGAGTGTCGAGATGCGGCACCGACATGGGAGGCGAACCGACCGCGGCCTTGCCGTAAACCTTCGCCTGATGGCGGGCGACGACCTCGGGGTTGTCGGTGCGCAAGAACTCGCCGCTGACCGGGAACCCGCCGAAGCCTTTGGCCTCGGCTATGCCCGACTTC
>JAODLU010000258.1 GCA_025464125.1 Microbacteriaceae bacterium
GACTACCAGGCGGAGCTCTTCAGCGTGGATCCGACCGCACTCGAGACCTCGTCGGTGAGTTCGGGCATCGTCACCGTCAGCGGCGTCCGCCCGTACCCCGAGGCGCTGCTGCTGGTTCCCGCGATCGCACCGGCACCGGCGCCCGAACCCGAGCCGGAACCCGCCCTGGCGGCAACCGGTGGCGTCGTTGACGGATCGCTCGTCACGGGTGCCGCAGTGCTCGCACTACTCGGTTTCGGCATGGTGGCGTTCCGCCGCAAGCGCACCGCGTAGCCCGGCGCGGCCGGTGAGAACCGGCCGCGCTGTCGCAGGCTCCCGGTAGTCTTGGCTGGTGGTCACCGCCCTATACCGCCGCTATCGGCCAGAGACCTTCGCCGAGTTGATCGGCCAGTCACAGGTGACCGACCCGCTGCGCACAGCACTCCGCACAGACCGGGTCAACCACGCATACCTGTTCAGCGGCCCACGCGGATGCGGCAAGACGACGTCGGCCAGAATTCTCGCTCGCTGTCTCAACTGCGTCGAGGGTCCGACCGACACTCCATGCGGGGTATGCCCGAGCTGCGTCGAGCTGAGCCGCGACGGTGGTGGCTCGATGGATGTGGTGGAGATCGACGCCGCGAGCCACAACGGGGTGGATGACGCCCGCGACATCCGGGAACGTGCAGTGTTCGCCCCGGCGCGCGATCGCTACAAGATCTTCATCCTCGATGAGGCCCACATGGTGACCTCGCAGGGGTTCAACGCCCTGCTGAAGATTGTCGAAGAGCCACCTGAGCACGTCAAGTTCATCTTCGCGACAACCGAGCCCGAGAAGGTCATCGGCACGATCCGTTCGCGCACCCATCACTACCCGTTCCGGCTGGTGCCGCCAGCCCAGATGCTCGAGTACGTGCAGTCGCTGTGCGAGAGTGAGAAGGTCGAGGCAGAGCCCGGTGTGCTTCCGCTCGTCGTTCGCGCCGGTGGCGGATCAGTTCGCGACACCCTGTCTATCCTCGACCAGCTCATTGCAGGCTCCGATGGGCCCACGGTGCAATATGAGCGCGCGGTCGCGCTGCTGGGCTACACGCACGGCACCCTGCTCAGCGAGGTCATCGACGCGATCGGTGAGCGCGACGCAGCTGCAGCCTTCACCGCTGTCGATCGGGTGATCCAGACCGGCCAGGACCCACGGCGCTTCGTCGAAGACCTGCTCGAGCGCCTGCGCGACCTCATCATCGTGAGTGCGACGACGGATGGCGCGGCGGCAGTTCTCCGCGGCATCCAGCAAGATGAGCTGGACCGCATGGCGGCGCAGGCCGCGCGTTTCGGCACGGCAGAACTCAGTCGCGCGGCAGACGTCACGAATGCCGCGCTCACAGAGATGACTGGTGCCACCTCCCCTCGCCTGCACCTCGAGCTCATGGTGGCCCGCATCCTCGTGCCCGCCAGCGACGACACCGAGCGTGGGGCGCTCGCCAGGGTCGAGAGGCTCGAGCGTCGCATCGGCGTTGCTGAGCCAGTGGCTGCAGAAGTCAGCACCACCCAGCCAGGCACGGCTGCTGCCGTCGAGTCGGCGGCGCGCAGGGCACCAGTCTCTCCACCGAAAGAGATCGTCACCGAGGTGCAGTCGCCAACGATCTCGCAGGGTGTAATCGAGCGGGAGCAGCCGGTGGCCGTGACGGGCCAGCCCGTTGCCGCTGCCCCAGTTGCTCCCAAAGCCAAGCCCGCAGTCGCCCCCGAAGCCGCCGACCCTGAAGCCGCCGACCCCGAAGCCGCCGGGCCCGATGCTGCGGGTTCGAACGCTGAGCTGGTCATCGAACCCAGGCAGGTCACCCTCCAGCAGGTGAAAGACGCCTGGCCGGAGGTACTCGAAGCAATCGAGAAGGCCAAACGCACAGCCTGGATGGTCGTCTTCACCGCAAAGCCACTGGAGTTGCGTGAGGGCAACGTGCTGGTGCTCTCGTTCCCCAGCCAGGGCGACGTCGATGCCCTCCGCCAGCCGTCAGCCCCAGGAGAGAGTGTCGCCGACTACCTCAAGCAGGCGGTGTTCGACGTGCTCGGGTTCCGCCCGCTGCTGCTTCCCCGCGCTGTAGCCAACCGGCCAGAGCCAGCTCCGCTCGTTCAGCCTGCCCCGGATTCGAGCCCGACAGCACCAGTGCAGCAGGAGGCCCCCGAACTGACCGAGCCCGAGATCGAGCCGGTCGTAACGTGGGCGACCGCGGTGGTCACAGATGCAGAGCCTGAGACCAAGCCGGTCGCCGAGGTTACCAAGGCGAAGAAGCCGCCTGCCGAGTCCCCTGTAAAGGCGTCGGCCGAGCCAGCCGATTCCGCCCCGACGCGCACAGCTCCCATCGCCACGGTCGACGGTAAGCAGCGCTACGGCGAATCTGTTGTCCGCGAAATTCTCGGCGCAAGCTTCATCGAAGAGCAGGCCGTCACCCCGCGCGTCGCTCCGAGAGAGTTCTAGCCGTGTACGACGGCATCGTTCAGGAGCTCATCGATGAGCTCGGCCGGCTCCCCGGCATCGGGCCGAAATCCGCCCAGCGCATCGCATTCCACATCCTGCAGACCGAGACTTTCGATGTCACGCATCTGGCCGAAGTGCTCATGACGGTCAAAGAGAAGGTGCGCTTCTGCGACATTTGCGGCAACGTCACCGAGCAGGAGACATGCAGCATCTGCCGCGACCCTCGGCGCTCTCCGGCCACGATCTGCGTTGTCGAAGAGGCGAAAGATGTGGTCGCGGTCGAGCGAACCCGCGAGTTCCGCGGGCTCTACCACGTGCTCGGCGGCGCGATCTCGCCGATCGACGGCATCGGGCCTGACGACCTGCGCATCCGCCAGCTCATGCAGCGCCTGGCCGACGGCACAGTCACTGAGGTGATCATCGCCACCGATCCGAACCTGGAGGGAGAGGCGACGGCAACGTACCTCTCCCGCATGCTCATGCATCTCGACCTCAGGGTCACCCGCCTCGCCTCTGGCCTGCCCGTCGGCGGTGACCTGGAATACGCAGACGAAGTGACGCTCGGCCGCGCTTTCGAGGGCCGCCGTCTCGTCGAGCCGTAACTGATTAGCGTCTAATCGCTAGAATCGCTCTTTGGGCCTGATCCGGGCCGATTTCATCGCAGCAGGAGTTGTTCCCAGTGGGCCTGATCGTGCAGAAGTACGGTGGCTCTTCCGTCGCAGACGCGGAGAGCATCAAGCGCGTTGCCAAGCGCATTGTTGAAACACGCAAAGCCGGCAATGACGTCGTCGTCGTGGTTTCGGCAATGGGCGACACGACAGACGAGTTGCTCGAACTGGCTAACGAGGTTGCACCGCTGCCCGGTGGCCGCGAACTCGACATGCTGCTGACGGCGGGGGAGCGCATCTCGATGGCCCTGCTCGCGATGGCCATCAAGAATCTTGGCCAGGAGGCGCGCTCGTACACGGGCAGCCAGGCCGGCCTGATCACTGACGCCGTGCACGGCAGCGCTCGAATAGTGGATGTCTCGCCGACACGTGTGCGTGAGGCTCTCGACAAGGGCGCCATCGCCATCGTCGCGGGTTTCCAGGGCTTCAACAGGGGCACCGGCGACATCACGACCCTCGGGCGGGGCGGATCGGACACCACAGCGGTAGCGCTGGCCGCGGCCCTCGGCGCAGAGGTCTGCGAAATCTACACTGATGTCGACGGCGTCTTCACCGCAGACCCTCGCGTCGTGCCGACTGCTCGCAAGGTCGACCGCATCACCAGCGAGGAAATGCTCGAACTCGCTGCCGCTGGTGCCAAGGTGCTGTATATCCGTGCGGTGGAATATGCACGTCGTCACGGCGTTACCCTGCACGTACGCTCTTCGTTTAATAACAACGAAGGCACACTGGTCGTTAATCCGATCGAAGGAGAGAGCGTGGAAGAGGCCATTATCACCGGCGTTGCCGCTGACCTGAGCGAGGCCAAGATCACGGTCGTCGGCGTGCCAGACGTGCCAGGCAAGGCGGCGCAGATCTTCACGATCGTGGCGTC
>JAODLU010000062.1 GCA_025464125.1 Microbacteriaceae bacterium
CTGCAGCACCTCGCGCAGTTCTTCGAAGGAATTGCGCAGGCGGTCCTTCAGCGCGACGCTTCCTCCATCATCTGCCCAGTAGGCCCACGCGTGGCGGATGGCGGCAAACGCAACCTGGGTGATGAGCCGGGACCGGCTGAGGAGGGCATCCTGATTGGCGGCATAGCCCGCATCGTCGAGGCTGAGTCGCGCGGCGACGAGCTGCCTGAGTTGTTCTTCGAACTCGCGCATCGCCGTCATGCGGATGGAGAAGAGCTGCTGGTTGCCCTTCAACAGGGCCAGCCGCGCCTTGTTCAATTCGGGGTCGCCGACATCGTCGACCGAACCCGAAATAAGGTCGCCGAGACCAGACAGGATGTCGGCCCCTGGCCCTGCATTGACGAAGTGCTCGAGCTGGGGGCCTGGCGGCAGCGTGGGGGTGTCGCCGATGAGCGCTGCCTCTTTCGACGGGAAATAGTTGAAAAAGGTGCGGGGTGAGATGTCAGCGATGCGGCTGATCTCGTCGACGGTGACCCTGTCGGTTCCCTTGTCCTGCGCCAGCGAGATCGCAGCGGCCTGGATCGCTCGGCGAGTGGCGAGACGTTTGCGCTCGCGCAGGCCTAGGTCCGCGGCATCCGGGTTCATGCAAGCATTCTTGCATCGTGTGCAAATTTGCACAAAGGGGAGATCAGCAGGTGAGGTTCTTCTTCGGCACGGTGCCCTGGATGAGGAAGTTGTCGACGGCGTCATTCACGCACTGGTTCGACTTGTTGTATGCCGTGTGCCCCTCGCCGCGGTAGGTGACGAGGTGCCCCTCCTGCAGTTCTGAGGCCAGCGCCTTCGCCCAGACATACGGTGTCGCTGGGTCGTTGGTTGTGCCAACTACGACGATGGGGGCTGAGCCCGCAGCCGCGATCGGGCCGGGATCGCGGGTCGACTGGTATGGCCACCTGGCGCACGATGTTCCGCCGTACGACATCTGTGCACCAAGAGTCGGCGCGACCTGGATCAGCTGGGCGGCCTCTCCGCGCAACGACGCCTCTGTGCTGGTCGTGCGGTAGTCGAGGCAGTTGATGGCGATGATCGCCTCCGACGAGTTGGTCGTGTACGTGCCGTCACCCTTGCGGCCGTAATAGTTGTCGGCCAGCTCGAATGCGTAGTCGGCGTCGCCCTTGCCGACCGACGTGAACAGCTCATTCAGGGCCGGCCAGTTCGCCTTGTTGTACAGCGGCAGGATGATCGCCGTGAACATCGAAGCACTGCCGAGCTGCCGCCCATCGGAT
The DNA here is from genome assembly GCA_025464125.1 of Microbacteriaceae bacterium. Taxonomy (GTDB): domain Bacteria; phylum Actinomycetota; class Actinomycetes; order Actinomycetales; family Microbacteriaceae; genus Lacisediminihabitans. Next base: position 1,263 of record JAODLU010000062.1, read on the forward strand.
GCCCGCAAAGGACTGGCGTCGAGGGAAGACAGAAGGGCCCGTATCTTCTTGAGCGCGCTCGCAACCGAACCCTTGAACGGGCAGTCGGACGATGTGCGGCAGTCGGTCAGATAGGCGGTCAGCGCGCTCTCGAAGCCCGCAGCCTGCACCTTCGTCACCTCGAAACTGGTGGTCGCCGGGTCGACCGCCCCATCGAGCACGAGCCTGCCCGTCTTGCCGGGATAAAGCTCGGCGTAGGTCGCGCCGAGCAGCGTGCCGTACGAGTAGCCCAGGTAGTTCAGCTTCTTGTCGCCGAGAGCCGCTCGCAACATGTCGAGGTCACGGGCCGCACTCATCGTGTCGACGTACCCGAGCAGTTCGCCGGTGTGCTGGAGACATGACGCCCCGAATTTTTGCGATGCGGCCTCCTGGTCGGCTATCCACGCATCAGATCCGAAGGGGTTCGGGGAGAGCCCGAAGAGGAAGGCGTCCATCTCGGCCGGGTCGCTGTAACAACTGATGGCGCTCGACTTGTTAACCCCGCGAGGGTCGAAGCCGACGATGTCGTAGTTCTGGCGCAACCGCGAGTCGACGGCGGTGGTCAGGCCGTCGCGAACGAAGTCGTAACCGGAGGCACCGGGCCCGCCTGGATTCACGAGCAGCGATCCGCGGGCCGTGCCTGTCGAGTTCGAGCGGATGAGCGCAAGGTCGATGCTCGATCGCGCGGGGTCATTCCAGTCCAGGGGTGCTTTCGCCGTCGCGCACTGGAAGTCGCCACCCTCGCAACTCGACCACTTGAGCACCTGCCCGTAGTACGGCGTGAGGGTCGCGATCACCGACTCACCGGTGGGCTTCGATGTGCTGCTCTGCGCTTTCGGCAGGTAGGCGCTCACGCATCCGCTCAGCAGCATGACTGCAGCAATGGCCGCGGCCGCCAGCCTGAACGGGCGGGATGCAGTGGTCACTCGCATCACCTGACCGCCGAGATGAGCATGGCCTCGAGTGCGAGCGCCGGAGAAACATTGCCCTCGATGCGCGTGCGCGCTTCGGCTATCGCATCCATCGTGGCAACGGTCGTGGCCGAAGTGCTTGCTGTGCTCGCCGTGCGCAGCCGACCCTCGATCGCCAGGTTGATCGGTTCGACCGGCGCACCGAGCTGCAGCATCAGGATGTCGCGGTACAACGACTGCAGGTCGACCATGATGCGATCGAGTCCGTCGCGCAGGCTGCGGGTTGCCCGACGCTTCTGGTCCTCCTCGAGGCTGCGCAGCTGGGCTCGAAGTGCCGGTGGAATCGTGCCGCCCGGTTCGATTCCGAGGGACCGCAGCGCGCTGTCCCGCTCCTCAGCGTCACGCTCCTCGGTGATCGCTTTCGCGTCTTCGCCAGCCAGCTCGAGCAGTTGTGCTGCGGCGATCACGGCATCCGACACCGAGCGCAACCCGAGCGCGATGTCGAGAGTCTGTTGACGACGCTCGCGCGCCTGCTCGTTAGTGGCCAGGCGATGCGCCATGCCGATGTGGCTCTGCGCCTCCCGTGCCGCTCGCGTCGCGGTGGCGAGATCGACGCCGTCACGACTGGCGATCAGCTCGGCGACCTCATCGATGGCCGGCACCCTCAGCCGCACCGAACGAACGCGGGAACGGATAGTCGGGATCAGGTCGGCTTCGCTCGGCGCGCAGAGAATCCAGACGGTGCGGGGCGGCGGTTCTTCCAGTGCTTTCAGCAGCACGTTGGAAGTGCGCTCGGCCATGCGGTCGGCATCTTCGATAATCATCACGCGGTAGCGCGAAACCGATGGCGAGAACTGCGAACTGGCCACCAGTTGGCGCACATCGTCCATCTTGATGATCACACCCTCAGTGGCAAGTACGCCGAGGTCGGGATGCGTACGCGCTGCCACCTGCCTGCGGGTCGCTTCGTCGCCAGCCGGGTCGCCTGGGCTCAGCAGCGCGGTCGCGAACGCGTATGCAAGGTTCGACCTGCCAGACCCGGGCGGGCCGGTGATGAGCCAGGAATGGGTCATCGACGACCCAGAGATCGGCGCGTCAGTGGGACTCGAATCGGATGCCGCAGCCCGGAAAATCGCGATGGCCTCGGCCTGCCCGGTCAGCTCGTCCCACACTCCCGTGCTGGCCTCTGCACCACTGCGGTCCGTCACCTGAGCAGGATAGCAACCCTGGACTGGATGGCCGCCGCGATGGACTCGACTGTGTCAGTCGCCGGCAGCACCAGGAACCGTGCAGGATCGGCTTCGGCGAGCGCGAGATACCCGGCCCGCACGCGCGCGTGGAAGTCGCTCTTCTCGGACTCGAGGCGGTCGTACCTGGTTCGCGACTCATCCAGTCGCTCCCGCCCGATGCTCTCGTCGAGGTCGAGCAGGATGGTGAGGTCCGGCATGAAGCCCTCGGCAGCCCAGAGGGAGATATCTCGCACCTCGGTCGGGTCGAGCACGCGCCCGGCCCCCTGGTATGCCACCGAGGAGTCGAGGTAGCGGTCCTGGATCACGATCTCCCCGCGCTCGACCGCCGGCCGCACCTTGGTGGCGATGTTGTGCGCGCGGTCTGCCGCGTAGATCAGCGCTTCGGCCCGCGGGGCCATGTGCCCGCGCCGATGCAGCACTATCTCGCGAAGTTCCACCCCGAGTTCGGTGCCCCCGGGTTCCCTGGAGCGCACGACGACGTGCCCCGCATCCGCCAGCCAGCTGGACAGCAGTTCTGCCTGGGTCGACTTGCCGGAGCCGTCGCCGCCCTCGAAGGTGATGAAAAGGCCGGGCATGGGCTAACTGGCTGCGGGCTTGCTCGTGGCAGATGCGGTGGCGCCGGTCTTCTTCGCGACTGGCTTCTTCGCTACAGGCTTCTTGGCAACGGGCTTCTTCGCTGCAGGCTTCTTGGCAACGGGCTTCTTCGCTGCGGGCTTCTTGGCCGCCGGCTTCTTGGCCGCGGGCTTCTTGCCAGGCCCCTTGGCGCGCTTGTCGGCGAGCATCTGCACCGCACGCTCGAAGTCGATCTCCTCGATCGTCTCGCCGCGCGGGATGGTCGCGTTCGTGATTCCGTCGGTCACGTACACGCCGAACCGGCCGTCCTTGATGCGGATCGGCTTGCCGCTCTCGGGGTCTGCGTCGAATTCCTTGAGGGCACTCGATGCTCGTCGCGCACCATATTTGGGCTGGGCGTAGAGCTCGAGTGCGCCAGCGAGGTCCAGCTCGAAGATCTGGTCTTCTTCGGTCAGCGACCTCGTGTCTGCACCCTTCTTCAGGTACGGACCGAACTTGCCGTTCTGGGCGGTGATGTCTTCGCCGGATTCCGGGTCCTGGCCGACAATCCTTGGCAGGGCCAGCAGGCGTAGCGCGGTCTCGAGGTCAACGGTCGCGAGGTCCATCGACTTGAAAATGGAGGCGGTGCGCGGCTTCGGCGCTGTTGACTTCTTTGCCGCCGCCTTCTTCGCGGGCTTCGCGGGCTCGATGACCTCACCTGTGAGCGGGTCCGCCACGACCTCGACAGGCTCCACGACCGCCTCTTCGACAACAGGATCGAGCTCGGTCACGTACGGACCGAACCTGCCGTCTTTAGCGACGATGTTCTTGCCGTTCTCGGGGTTCACACCGATGACGCGATCGACAATCACCGGGGCGTCGATCAGCTCGTGCGCCTTGGCGACGGTTAGTTCGTCTGGTGCGAGCTCCGGCGGGATGTTCACTCGGCGCGGAGTGTCTCCCTCGACCGCGGCCGGGTCCTTCACTTCGAGGTACGGGCCGTACTTGCCGATGCGCAGTGTGATTTCATCGTCGAGCACGATCGAGTTGATCGTGCGGGCGTCGATGTCGCCCAGGTTGTCGATGACAACGCGGAGCCCGCGATGCCTGTCGCCGCCGAAGTAGAAGCTGGTCAGCCAGTCGACACGGTCTTCCTTGCCATCAGCGATGCGGTCGAGGTCGTCTTCCATGCCGGCGGTGAAGTCGTACTGCACCAGGTCGCCGAAGAACTCCTCGAGCAGGCGCACCACTGAGAACGCAATCCAGTTGGGAACGAGAGCCGTGCCGCGTGGGGTCACATAGCCGCGATCGATGATCGTGGAGATGATGGACGCGTAGGTGGACGGGCGCCCGATGCCGAGCTCTTCCAGGGTCTTCACGAGGCTCGCCTCGGTGTATCGCGGCGGCGGACTGGTCTCGTGGCCCTTTGCCTCGACGTCGAAGACGTTCAGCGCCTGGCCGACTGTGAGCGGGGGCAGCTTGGCTTCCTCAGGTTCGGCAGCGGCGTTGCGCTCCTCGTCCCTGCTCTCCTCGTATGCCTGCATGAACCCGCGGAACGTGATGACGGTGCCGCTTGCGGCGAACTCGGCAACCCTCTTGTCTGGCAGTGTCGCGGCGATCGAGACCGAGGCGGTCGAACCCTTCGCGTCAGCCATCTGCGACGCGACTGTGCGCTTCCAGATCAGGTCGTAGAGCTTCCAGTCGTTTCCGCGCAGCGTGCCCTCGAGCTCTCCGGGCGTGCGGAATGTGTCGCCAGCAGGGCGGATGGCCTCGTGGGCCTCCTGGGCGTTCTTGCTCTTGCTCGTGTAGACGCGCGGCTTCTCGGAGACGCTCTCCTGGCCATAGAGGTTCGCGGCCTGGCTGCGGGCTGCGGTCATCGCCTGCTGGCTGAGGTTCAGCGAGTCGGTACGCATGTAGGTGATGTAGCCGTTTTCGTACAGTCCCTGGGCCACGCTCATGGTCTGGCGTGCCGAGAAACGCAGCTTGCGTGCTGCCTCCTGCTGCAGGGTCGAGGTGCTGAACGGCGCCGCGGGGCGGCGGGTGTACGGCTTCGACTCGACGGAGGTGACGGTGATCGCGACATCCGGAGCCTTGAGGGCCGTTGCCAGTGCCTCGGCTCCGGCTTCGTCGAGAGCGACGGCTTCGGATTTCAGCTGGCCCTTGTCGTCGAAGTCGCGACCGGTTGCCACGCGCTTGCCTTCGAGCTTTGCAAGCCGTGCCTCGAAGGTGGTGGAATCGGCGGATGCCGCCAGCTGGGTCGAGAGATCCCAGTAGCCTGCGGCGACGAATGCCAACCGCTCACGTTCGCGGTCGACGACCAGGCGGGTTGCGGCCGACTGCACCCGACCCGCTGACAGGCCTGGACCGATCTTGCGCCAGAGCACAGGTGAAACCTCGTAGCCATAAAGCCGGTCGAGAATTCGACGGGTCTCCTGCGCGTCGACCAGGGCGGTGTCGATGTCGCGAGTGTTGTCACGGGCGCGCTCGATCGCCTCTTTGGTGATCTCGTGGAACACCATTCGTTTCACCGGAACCTGGGGCTTCAGCTCGTCGAGCAGGTGCCACGCGATGGCCTCGCCTTCGCGGTCCTCATCAGTTGCGAGGTAGAGCTCGTCGGCGCCCTTGAGCGCGCGCTTCAATTCGGCGACGGTTTTGCGCTTCTGGTCGGAGACGACGTAATAGGGGGTGAAGCCGTTCTCGACGTCGATGGAGAATTTGCCGAGCGAGCCCTTCTTAAGCTCCGGCGGCAGGTTTTTGGGTTCGATGAGGTCGCGGATGTGCCCAACCGAGGCGAGAACCTCGTAACCGTCCCCCAGGTACTGGGCAATCGTCTTCGCCTTGGCCGGCGACTCGACTATGACCAGCTTCTTCGTGCCTGGCACCTTGCTCCTTGCTTCTGCGGACCTGCCCGCTGCTGTGATCGAACATCTCCCGGCTCGCCAGCACATCGGCTTTCAGATGCCGGAGGAGTCAGGTGGCGGGACAGGGGCCCCGACAGGCACACCATACACACAGAATCAGAGCCTGCGCCTATTCCGCGCCAGCGCCGGGCGGACCGGCACGTGCGGTACCTGTCACTTCGAACCCCATTACAGAGAGGTGGGCCGACACTGTGGCGACCTCTCCGCGCAGCTCGCAGTCGCCAGTGGAGAGCCCGTTGGACCGGGTGACGGACGCCGCAGCTTCGCAGGGAACACCTGGCAGGATGCCCGCCGCCACATCCGCGGCCGCCAGCGCCGCAGCATCCGCGCCGGTGGCCACTCGCTGTTTCGCGATAGTGATCGACACGAGTGGAACGAGCATGCCGGCGAGGCACAGGACCGCCGCGATGACCGCAAGGCCGAGCACAGAACCCGACCCTCGGTCGGATCCGGGCGCCTCAGCCCACGTTCGATCAACCATTGTTCGACCAACCACCTTTCGATCACCCACCGAGCGCACAGCTCATCGCCGTCAGCGGGATCGCTGCGAGCACGCCTCCGGCGAAACGGCCAGAACTGGATGCCGTGACGCACGCGAGGTCGCCCCGGTCGCTGCTCTCAATGGACGCACCGGGCACCAGCTGAGAGGCGCGCGCGGTGGCTGCCCCGGCGCCATCCCCCCGCGCCATGGAGCGGGCTGCAACTGCGGCCGCATCCTGCAGGCGCAACTGCTGCGCGGCCAGTTGCATGCCACCGAGGCAGCAGGCGAGCACGAGCAGCACGGCTGGTACGACTGTCGCAAACTCGGCGGTGATGCTGCCCCGCTCACTCTCCGTGTGCCTGCTGGCGTGCACAGTTTCACGCACCGAACGTGAGCGCACGATGCACGAGGTCGAGCAGGATGCCCCGCACCTCGTCACTGCGAAGGATGGCGACAAGCAGCCCCGCGAACCCGACTGCGGCCATTGTGGCGATCGCGTATTCGGCGGTGGCCGCGCCCTCGTCGCCGCGAATGAGTGATCTCAGTTTTCGCATGAAGTGCCTCTCTCAGTGGAATATGTGCTGCGAGTGTGCGCCCAGGACCCATCGCCGCGTGCGGTGCCAGGTGAGATCGGTGCTGCCCATCAGATCGAACTGACTGTGGACGAGACGATCGAGATCAGCAGCGGCGCCACCCCGAGGAGCATGAACGCTGGCAGCACGCAGATGCCGAGCGGAAGCATGAGGGTGATGGCGAGCGTCGCCGACCTGCGCTCCCCGGCGCTTTTCGCCTCGCGACGTGCCTCTGTCGCCGCGCTCCTTAGCAGGGCGGCGGCTGGCACTCCCGCACGGCGAGAGAGGGTGAGCACTTCGCCGATTGCCTCATCCGCGTCGTCGCCTGCTATGCCGCACAGTTGTCGTGCGAGCTCCACGGTCGCGAGCGCCCTGGGGAGTGCCGCCCCACCCGATACGGCGATCGCCACCAGTTCAAGCCCCAGCCCCGGGGTGAGGGCAGTGGGTGTCGCACCGCGCAGCAACCGCCTGGTCCACCATCGGGACGCGAGCATCAACAGCAGGCCGGCGATGAGGCAGGCGAGGCCCGGCGGTGTCGTGAACAGGGTGCCCAGCGTGTCGAAGCCGAGCGCGAGTCCGAACAGCACGCCGACTATGGGGAGAAACACGATCATGCGGGCTGTCGCGGCTGGCCCGGCGAGCGCGGTGCGAGCGTCCCGTTCGTTCTGCGCGAGATCGCGGAGAGACGCGGCGAAATCGTTGAGGGTCGGGGCGAGAGATGCGCCAGCTTGCGTGGCGACCTGCCACGCGGCTGCCAGGCCGCGCCATGCGGCATCCCCGTTGCCGGCACGAGCCTGCCCGGCGCTTTCGAGGATGGCCGCGGTCACAGTTTCACCCGCAGGAAGACGGCTTGCGACTGCCCGGATTCGTTCGGCCTGTGGCCCGTCAAGCTCGGCGAGGTAGTGCCAGGCAGATGCTGGCGCGACCCCGGCCGCCAGCAGCACCGAGAGTCGCTGGATCACCGAAGCGAGTGCTTCGAACCCGCCCGATGCCTCAGCCATTCGGGGTTAGCGCCCCGCCCACTGCCGCCTCCACCATGCGCAGCCGGTCCCGGTCATCAAGTTCGAAGTGGCCGAGCTGCACGAGCTTTCGTCCATCGGACGTGCGCTGCAGGTGCAGCACCGTGCCGATCGCGCTGACGGTCTGGCGAGCGATCGCCGTCGGGCTCATGCCGGCGAGCGCGCCAAGCGCTTCGATCCGGGCTGGAACATCGGCGAGCGAATTGGCGTGCAGGGTGCCGGCCCCGCCGTCGTGCCCGGTGTTGAGGGCGGCAAGCAGTTCGCGGATCTCGGCCCCGCGACACTCCCCGAGCACAAGCCTGTCTGGGCGCATCCGTAGTGCCTCGCGCACCAGCCGTTCGAGACCGACGGCGCCAGCACCTTCGAGATTCGCCTGCCGGGCCTCCAGCGATACGAAGTGCGGATGCGCTGGCCTCAGTTCTGCCACGTCTTCGATAGCGATGATGCGGTCTGCAGGGTCTGCCTCGGCCAGCAGCGCGCCGAGAAGAGTGGTCTTGCCGCTTCCGCCAGCCCCCGTGATGAGCAGGTTCTCTCGGGAGGACACCAGCCCGCGCACCACGGCCAGGGGAACCTGCGAGAAAAATCCAGCGGCCTCGAGTTGCGTGACTCCCAGCCGCGTGACTCCGGGAAGCCGGATCGTGAGCAGCGTTCCGGAACTCGAGATTGGCGGCAGCACCGCATGCACGCGGATGCCGTCGTGCAACCGCACATCCACGCAGGGAGCGGCCTCATCGATGTGGCGGCCTCCCAGTGCGACCAGCCGCACCGCCAGCTCCCGCAATCCGGTCTCATCGAGTTGCAGGGCCGCAAGCTGCACTGCACCGAAGCCACGGTCGACCCAGAGCTCCCCCGAGTTCACGAAGATGTCGGTCACCGCCGCGTCGCGCACCAGCCCAGAGAGCTCGCCGAAGTCGCCGAGCAGTTCGCCCGCACGCCCGAGCCGACTGGGTGCAGTCGCCACGATCACCTCACCCGGACCGGTCTGGTGCGCTGAGCCACTCGCTCCGGGGCGCTGCGCAATGAACCTGCCGAGATCGACTTCGGATGCACCAGGCACAACACTCATGGGTCGAAACCGTAGCTCGCACCATGGCCGACCACGCCCCCGTTAGCACCCACCACCGAAGCGCCCGCGCGTAGGGCCATGGGGAGGAGTAGAGCGCCACAACATGGCGGCGAAAACTGCCCGTTAAATGAAAGAGGGGCGGCGCCCGTTGGGGGGAACTGGCGCCGCCACAGCAACGCCGATTGGGGGGAATCGTGATGCGCTGCCTGCCGAATTTGAGTTCGACGGGGTCAAGTGTACCCCAGCAGTCCCGGCGCGCAAGGGAAAATTTGCCCCAGTCCCAGCCACTTTTCAGACTGCCGATTTCGCTGCATGACGCACTGCTGTCGAGCCCTCGAATCGCCGCGTCTATTATCGGATCACGGCCTTCTGCGGGCCAATGCCGCTCCCGCTCGATAAGGAACAATGATGTCCACGAACTCCATCGACAGCCTCCAGCACGAGGGGCCTCGTTTTGCGCCAAGCCCCGAGTTCACAGCTAACGCCATCGCGAGCGGGCAACTGTACGAGCAGGCGCAGGCAGACCGCCTCGGCTTCTGGGCGACCCAGGCGAAGGCCCTGCACTGGCATCGCGACTTCACGCAGGTGCTGGACTGGAGTGACGCCCCGTTCGCCAAATGGTTCGCAGACGGCGAGCTCAACGTTGCATACAACTGTCTCGATCGGCACGTGCTCGCGGGCAACGGCGAGCGCATCGCCATCCACTGGGAGGGCGAGCCCGGCGACAGCCGTTCCATCAGCTATGCCGAACTCACGGCCGAGGTGAAGCAGGCGGCGAACCTCCTCACAAAGCTGGGCGTCTCATCCGGCGACACAGTCGCCATCTACCTGCCGAACGTGCCAGAGGCTCTCATCTCGATGCTCGCCGTCGCGCGCATCGGCGCTATCCACTCGGTGGTCTTCGGCGGGTTCAGCGCCGAGAGCCTTCGCCAGCGCATCGACGACGCGCAGGCCAAGCTCGTGATCACGGCTGACGGCGGCTGGCGCAAAGGCAAGGTCAGCCCGCTGAAGCCCGCTGTCGATGGAGCGCTCGCGCTCAACAAGGAGACGCCATCGTCGGTGGAGCACGTGCTCGTCGTCAAGCGGGGCGAAAACGAGGTCGAATGGGTCGAGGGGCGCGACCTCTGGTGGCACGAGCAGATCGCCACTGTGGATTCCGAGCACGAGGCGCAGGGCTTCGAGGCCGAGCATCCACTCTTCATCCTCTACACCTCTGGAACGACCGGCAAGCCGAAGGGAATCCTGCACACGAGCGGTGGCTACCTCACGCAGGCCGCGTTCACCCATCGCAGCGTGTTCGACCTGCACCCCGAGACCGACGTCTACTGGTGCACAGCAGACGTCGGCTGGATTACCGGCCACACCTACGCCGTATACGGCCCCCTGGCCAACGGCGCCACCTCCGTGATCTACGAGGGAACGCCAGACGCTCCCCACGCCGGTCGCTGGTGGGAGATCATCCAGAAGTACGGCGTCTCCCTCTTCTATACGGCGCCAACAGCGATTCGCACATTCATGAAGCTCGGCCGCCAGATTCCGGATGGCTTCGACCTCAGCTCCCTGCGCGTGCTCGGCAGCGTCGGCGAACCGATCAACCCTGAGGCCTGGATCTGGTACCGCGATGTAATCGGAGCCGGCACTGCGCCGGTGGTCGACACGTGGTGGCAGACAGAGACTGGCGCGATGATGATCTCCGCCCTGCCCGGCGTCACGACGCTGAAACCCGGCTCGGCGCAGGTAGCCCTGCCCGGCATCTCCATAGAGGTGCTCGACGAACAGGGCGAGCCGGTGGCGGCAGGCGGCGGCGGACTGCTCGTCGTGGCCGAGCCATGGCCGTCGATGCTGCGCGGCATCTGGGGCGACCCGGAGCGATTCAAAGAAACGTACTGGTCCAAATTCGGCACGAAGTACTTCGCCGGCGATGGCGCCAGGCTCGACGAGGACGGCGACATCTGGTTGCTCGGCCGCGTGGACGACGTGATGAACGTGTCAGGTCACCGGCTGTCGACGGCGGAAATCGAATCCGCGCTGGTCTCCCACCCAATGGTCGCCGAGTCGGCCGTGGTCGGCGCTGCAGACGAGGTGACCGGCCAGGCCGTCGTCGCATTCGTCATCCTGAGGGCCGAGCACGCTGGCACGCTGCCAGACGAAGAGGCGAGTTCTGCGCTGCGCAAGCACGTCGCCGAGCAGATCGGCGCGATCGCTCGGCCGCGCCAGATCTTCATCGTCGGCGAACTGCCGAAGACCCGGTCTGGCAAGATCATGCGGCGACTGCTGCAGGATGTCGCCGAGGGTCGCGAAATCGGCGACACCACCACGCTGGCCGATGCCGACGTTATGAAGTTCATCACCGAGGCGCTGCCCGGTGGTGCCGGAGCCAGCGCCTAGCGAAGGCCGGGCCGGGCGAACGAGGCCTAGGCGAACTCGAGGATCAGTTCGATCTCGACCGGAGAATCGAGTGGCAGCACGGCCACGCCGACTGCACTGCGAGCGTGCAGGCCTGCGTCGCCGAAGAGTTCGCCGAGCAGCTCGGATGCCCCGTTGATAACGCCGGGCTGGCCGCTGAACGAGGGGTCCGACGCGACGAAACCCACGACCTTCACCACACGGGTGACCCGGTCGAGCGACCCGATCACTGACTGGGCGGCGGCGAGCGCGTTGAGCGCGCAGGTTCGGGCGTACGCCTTGGCCGAATCCGCGTCGACCTCCGCGCCGACCTTGCCCGTTGCTGGCAGCACGCCGTCGACGAATGGCAGCTGGCCAGCGGTGAATACGAGGTTTCCGGTGATCACCGCTGGAACGTAGGCTCCGGCCGGCGCAGACACGCTGGGGATCACGATTCCGAGTTCGGCGAGCCGGTCATCCAGCTTCGTCATGATGCGGTGTCAGCCATTTCTCGCTTCAGATATGCGACGAGGCCGCCCTCCGGGCCAGTAACGACCTGCACGAGTTCCCAGCCCTCAGACCCCCAGTTATTGAGGATTGCGGCGGTGGTGTGCACCATCAACGGCGTGGTCAGATACTCCCAGTTGGGCATCTATCGGCTTCCCTTCAGGTTGGAGCGCGTGTCCATCCCTTACCCTTGATCCTATGTCTGCCCAGAAATCGAAGCCATCCGGCCTGTTCGGCGCACTCGCCGGTCTCGTTGGCTTCAGTGCCATCGCGGGTATTCTCGTGACCGCGATGGTTACACCGGCAATAGCCGTGACGAGCATGACCGCCCAGGGCGGTATCGGTGTCTTCGAAGACCTTCCCGAGTTCATCACCCTCGGAACACAGTCCCAGCGCAACGAGATCTATGCCAAGCAGGGTGGCAAAGACGTTCTCATCGCCACCACCTACAAGCAGAACCGCCAGGAAGTCAGCGCTGACGCTGTCTCCCAGTTTTTGAAGGATGCGGTGGTCGCCGGTGAAGACCGCCGCTTCTACGAGCACGGTGGCGTCGACATCGCCTCGATCGTTCGCGCGACGCTCGGCAACGCGATCTCCGGAGACGTGCAGAGCGGCAGCTCGACCCTCGACATGCAGCTCGTCAAGAACATCCTCGTGCAGCAGGCCCTCAACCTTCCGACGAAGAAGGAGCAAGACAAGGCGTACGCAGACGCCATCAAGCAGACTCTCGACCGCAAGCTCAAAGAGATGAAACTCGCGATCGGCCTCGATAAGAGGTACACGAAGAAAGAGATTCTTCTCGGCTACC
>JAODLU010000282.1 GCA_025464125.1 Microbacteriaceae bacterium
GCGGTCGTCAAAGCAACGACGGTCATCGTCGAGACACCGGGAGTCGCAGCGTGAGAAAGATCGCAGCAGTGCTCATCTCAGCGACGGTGCTGCTTGGCGCAACAGCCTGTTCGGCGCCGACCCCTGCTGCAACGAAGACGTCGTCCACCGGCGTTACAGGCTCGATCATCGTCTACGCGGCAGCCTCCCTGCAGGCAACCTTCACCCAGCTGGCCAGCGACTTCGAGGATGCAAACCCCGGCACATTCGTCACCCTTAGCTTCGGCGGCTCATCCGACCTCGCAGCGCAGATCATCGCTGGAGCACCAGCCGATGTCTTCGCCTCCGCGGACACGAAGAACATGGACAAGATCGGGGCGCGCGCAGTAACCCCAACCAACTTCGCCACGAATGTGCTGGAGATCGCGGTTCCGCCGAGCAACCCCGCATCCATCAAGACCCTTGCGGACCTCGCGAAGGCTGGCGTCAAGACGGTCGTGTGCGCACCCCAGGTGCCGTGCGGGGCGGCCGCACTCGGTGTCGAGCAGGCGGCTGGCGTGACCATCAGCCCCGTCAGCCAGGAGTCTTCGGTGACCGACGTTCTCGGAAAAGTGGTCGCCGGCGAAGCGGATGCCGGGCTCGTCTATGTCACAGACGTCAAGGGTGCGGGCAAGAAGGTCAAGGGCATCACCTTCCCCGAGTCCGCGAAGGTAGTCAACACCTACCCGATCGCCAGCCTGTCGAGCAGCAAGGACGGGGTGCTCGCCAAAGCATTCGCCGACTACGTTGCGGGGCCAAAGGGACTCGCAGTGCTGAAGGCCGCGGGCTTCGGCACGCCGTAACCAGGGCCAATAGACCAGATGAAGCTGAACGGAGTGCCCCGCTGGGTGATCGCTGTCGCGGTCATCGGCGGGCTCTTCGTCGCCTTTCCCCTCGTGGCAATGGCGACCAGGGTGGACTGGCCGCACTTCGGCAGTCTCGTCACATCCGAGGCCTCTGTCGCTGCCCTGCTGCTGAGTCTTCGAACCTCGCTCATCGCGACAGCGCTCTGCGTGATCCTCGGTGTGCCGATGGCGCTCGTGCTGGCCCGCACTACCTTCCCGGGCCAGCGCGTAGTTCGTGCCATCGTGCTGTTGCCACTGGTGCTTCCGCCGGTGATCGGTGGCATCGCGCTGCTCTCGGCCTTCGGCAGGCAGGGCCTGCTCGGCCGCCAGCTTGAGATCGCGGGCATCAGTATCGCCTTCTCGACCACCGCGGTCATCCTGGCGCAGACGTTCGTCGCCCTGCCGTTCCTCGTGCTGAGTCTCGAGAGTTCGCTTCGGCTCGCCGGCACCCGCTACGAGGTGGTTGCGGCAACGCTGGGCGCCCGGCCGTCGACGGTGCTGCTGCGGGTCACCCTCCCGCTCGTTCTGCCTGCGCTGCTCTCCGGCGCGGTGCTGTCCTTCGCGAGGGCGCTCGGGGAGTTCGGCGCCACCCTCACCTTCGCCGGCAGCCTGCAGGGAGTCACCCGCACGCTGCCGCTGGAGATCTACCTGCAGCGCGAGGTCGACCCGGATGCCGCGGTCGCCCTTTCCAGCGTGCTCGTGGCAATCGCCCTGCTGGTCGTCGGTCTCACGCTTCGCAGCTCGGCTCCGCTGCGCAGTTCCCTTTCATTGCGCAGCGGCCTTGCCGAGCGCAGTGGCATTCCCGAGCGCGGTGCCCGGTGAGCCTCACCTTTTCGGCGCAGCTGGCCACGCGCGGCTTCGACGTGAGCCTCGGGGTCGGCACTGGCGAGACTGTGGCGATCATGGGGCCGAACGGCGCTGGCAAGTCCACGCTGCTCGGCATCCTGGCTGGCACCATTCGACCGGATGCCGGCCACGCAACCCTCGGCGAGCACACACTGTTCGACCTCGGCGGTGACCGGCGCAGCACGTGGCTGCCGCCACACGCTCGCGGCGTCGCGCTGCTCGCGCAGGAGCCGCTGCTCTTTCCGCACCTCAGCGTGCTCGAGAATGTGGCATTCGGGCCGCGCAGCGCGGGAGCGGGCAGGGCTGCAGCCCGCGAGGTTGCTGCGCGCTCGCTCAGCGAGATGGAGGTGGGAGAGTTCGGGGCGGTGAGGGCGACGAAACTTTCCGGTGGGCAGTCACAGCGGGTCGCCATTGCGCGTGCCCTCGCCGCAGACCCGCACCTGCTGCTTCTGGACGAGCCACTCGCCGCCCTCGATGTTGGCGTCACCCCGACCATCCGGCGCATGCTTCGTCGCGTGCTCGCCGAGCGCACTGTCGTGTTGGTAACCCATGAGGTGCTCGATGCACTGACGCTGGCCGACAGGGTCGTGGTGATGAATGACGGTGCGATCGTCGAGCACGGCCAGACTCGCGAGGTGCTCGAGCGCCCGCGCCAGGCGTTCACCGCCGAACTCGCGGGCCTCAACCTGGTCACTGGCACGAGCACCAGCGCGGGAATCCGGACTGCGGCTGGCGCGCAGCTGATCGGTGACTCGAGCCTGCCAGTGGGAACGGATGCCGCAGCGGCCATCCGGCCTGCCGCGATCACGGTGCTCACGCAGCGCCCGGCCGGGCCGAACGTGCTTGCCGTGACGGTGCGGGACCTCGAACCACGGGGTGACGCCATTCGGCTGCGTACCGGTTCCCTCTTCGCCGATCTGGCTCCGGGTCGCGTTGCGGCACTCGACCTGCACGAGGGCAGCGAGGTCTTCTTCTCGGTCGACCCGGCCGAAATCGAGATCTACGCGCGCTGACTCGGCGTAGGAGTCCTGGCGTCAGGGCTCGCGTCGGTCCTGTCGACGAGATGTTGCACGAGCTGCCTGAGAGCTGTGACCTCCGACGAGAGCAGGTCGATCTTGTCTTCTGCTGTCTCCAGCTCTGCGGTGATAGCGAGTTCGACCTCCCGGGAGGCGCTCGCGAACCACGATGCGATGTACGCGGTGATCGTGCCGACGAGGGCGATGCCCGTGATGACGAGGGCGACAGCCACCAGTCGGCCTTCGAGGGTCACCGGAAACACGTCACCGTAGCCGACGGTCGCCATCGTGATGAAGGCCCACCACCAGCCCTCCCATACGTCGTGAATGTTCGCCCCGAGCGCCGCATGCTCTGCATCGGTTACCGCGAGGCCAGCGATGAACCAGACGGCGAACGCGCTGATCACGACGTAGGTGATAACCCGGTTCTTCAGCACGGAACTGAGCCTGCGGGTGGCCAGGAACACGATCGACAGCACCCGGAGCGCTCGCAGCGGCCGAAGCACCGGCAGAAGAACTGCAAGCAGGTCGAGGATGTTCGACTTCAGGAACTTCTTCTTGAGTGGGGCAAGAACCAGCCGCACAACGTAGTCGATTGC
>JAODLU010000318.1 GCA_025464125.1 Microbacteriaceae bacterium
TGAGTTCGCTGATCGCGGTTCGCGACGCGCAGGAGGCCGCACTTTCCGCTGGCACCGGCCTCGCCATCACCATCGGCGGTGACTGCGGGGTCGAGCTCGCCGCCATCGGCCACGCGGCATCCGGCGGAGGCGAACTGGCAGTGCTGTGGATCGACGCCCACCCAGACATCCACACTGCAGAGTCCTCCCCATCCGGCGCTTTCCACGGCATGGTGGTCCGCAGCCTGCTCGGTGAAGGTGTGCCGGAGCTCATTCCCGCCACCCCGATCGTCGCGAGCCGTCTTATCCTGGCTGGCACGCGGGCGCTGGATGACGCAGAGCAGCAGTTCGTCGAAGAGTCGGGCATCCGCATGCTCACGCCGACCGGGCTCACGCCAGCGGCAGTTACCGCGGCCCTTGGTGAGTCGGGGGCGTCGGCCCTTTACATCCACGTGGACCTCGACGTTCTCGACCCTGCCGAATTCTCCGGCCTCACCTTTCCCGAGCCTTTCGGCCTCACCCTTGCCCAGCTGGTCGAGGTGATCGCTGCCGCGAAGGCAGCCCTGCCGCTCGCGGGCGCCGGGGTCACCGAGTTCGCACCTTCGTCGCCGGATGCCGCGGCAGACGATCTCGGCAGCATCCTCCGTATCATCGGCGCTCTCGCCGCCTGAGTCACCGCTCCTCCCCCTCCAGCGTCACGGCCGAGGTTTCACCAGGTCGGAATCCTGCACGGCACACCGTGCCTGCGCTTTCTACTCTCGTTACATCACGGCCGGGAGGAACCACCATGACATTCCAGCGCACAGCAGGTGCCGCACATCGCCAGAACCACGCCATCCGTCGCATTATCGGGGTGATTCTCGTTGCCGCCGCAATTACCACCGGCGTGCTTATCGCCATGCCACAGCAGGTGTCGGCCGCCGAACTCGGCCCTGGTTACCAGTACCGCGGGCAGGCCACGAGCCATCTCGGCGGGTACCGCAATCCAGACGGGTCGACCAGCTACTGCATCAACGCCGGCCTGCCGAGCGCGGTCGGCAGGGAGACCGGAGACTCCGGGGTGGTTGCCGAGGTGAACGGTCTCGACCCGGCTGCGATGGTGAGGCTGAACCTCGTGCTGACGCGGCACGGCAACACCAACGACGACAACACCGCGGCAGCCGTTGCGATGGCGGTATGGAGCATCGCTGACGGCGCCGCATACGACGCGGAGGGCGGCGACGTGTTCGTGGCCGGCCGGGCGCCCCAGGCGCAGCGGGTAGCCATCCGCGAACTGGCTGCGGACTTTCGCAACGAAGCGAGCGCGTACGTGATTCCGTCAGGATCAGCCTCGCTCGCACTCACTATCGATCCGACGAACACAGCACTCGGGTGGGTCGATGTGGCAGTGCAGCCGGCGAGCGCCGCGGGCACCCTCACTCTCGTCGGCGGAGTCTTCGCCGACACGAAGAGCGCCACCATGGACGGAGTGAGCGGCACAGCGCACCTCCCGATCCGGGGCACACCCACCGGTGATCGCGCATACCGGATGTCAGTCACCGGCCAGTTCCAGACCGACGGCGGGCCCGCACCGACCGTGCATCTCTACTCGACCCTCGGAGCCCAGTCCTTGACGGCCGCCGGCACCGGATCGCTGCTCGTTCTCTCGGCGTCTGCGGTCGACGCTGCTGATCGACTGGTGCCCGCGATCACGTCTGTAGCCCAGCAGGCTGCACTCGTCGGCGAAACGGTGATCGATACGGTGAAGGCGACCGGCGTGCCAGCCAGTGGCATGCTGCTCACCTGGGCGGGGTACCTGCAGCAACTCTCGCTCGCAGCGCCTACCTGCACCGACAAGACCCGCGTGTTCGAGAGCACCGAGCCCCTGCGCATCACGGCAGACGGTGAATACAGCTCAGAACAATTCCCCGTGCTCGATTCCCACGCCGGCACACTGCTGTGGGTGGCGACGGCCACGGTCAACGGCGAGGTGGTCGCCGAGGGTGAGTGCGGCGATCCGCTCGAACGCTCAGTATTGTCTGCGGTCGTGCACCTGCCGGTGGTGAGCGGGTGACCCGCAGGACGGTGCTCGCCATCGCCGGGGGTTCGGCGATCACTGCGGCGGCGGTTGTCGTCGCATCAGTAGTAGTGCTCGGCATCGCACACCCGCAGCCGCACAGCACGCCCTCCGTTGAGGCGCCGGTCGTCCTGACCGCCATCGCACTCGAAGCTGCATACCTGCCGCCAACGCCTGCCGAGCTGGCGGCCCTGCCGGAGGCCAGGTACGACGCAGTGATAGCCCGGCTGTTGCAGTCGCCGTCATCGACCGTCGTGGCGGTGAGCAGCACGTGGTCGCTGGCGACGGATGTCGCGGTCTACGGCGCTGGTGCGGCTCCCGCTGCACGGCTCCCAGCGCTGAACTTCCTCGGGCAGCCGACCGTGGTGGTCAGCATCGAACACCGGGACGACTGGATGCTCGTGCTCACCCCGGCGCGCAGGTCGCTCCCCTCGGCGAGCGGGGGCTCGGCCCCAGCGCAGACCGCCGGCTGGGTGCGAGCTGACGCGCTGCTCGACGAACAGCACCTCGACGAGCAGGTCGTCGTGTCAGTGTCTGCGCGGACCATCTCCATCGTGGACAGCGATCAGAACGGCGGGCCAGCGCAGCGCAGCTGGCCGGTCGGCATCGGCATGGCGGGAACCCCCACTCCAACCGGCGTCACCGGCTACCTGCAGGAGCGATACTTCGACCCTGCACAGGGCCAGCAGCAGCACCGGGTGCAGCTCACCTCCCTGCACTCGGCCGCGGCAGACGAACCATTCGGCGGCAGCGATGGCGGTCTCATCGGCATCCACTACGCGCGCGCATCCAGCGGAGCGCTCTCGCACGGCTGCATCAGGCTGCCGGCCGAGGCGATCGACGCCATCGACGCCCTGCCGCTCGGCACTCTTGTGCGGCTCGACCCGTGATCGGCATGAGCCGCGCGCGTAGCATTGCGCCATGGTCACCACGAACTACGACGTCATAGTTATCGGAGCCGGAGCGGTCGGCGAGAACATCGCAGATCGCGCAGTGCAGGGAGGCCTCAAGGCCCTCATCATCGAGAGCGAACTCGTCGGTGGCGAATGCTCATACTGGGCCTGCATGCCGTCGAAGGTGCTGCTGCGCAGCGGCATCGCGCTGCGTGCGGCCCAGGCCGTCGCGGGAACGCGCGAGGCCGTCACCGGCGACCTCGACGTCGCGGCAGTCTTCGCCAGGCGCGACAGCTTCACCCACGACTGGGACGACAAGAGCCAGGTCGACTGGCTCGACAGCGCACACATCGACCTCGTGCGCGGCCACGCGACCATCACCGGAGTGAAACAGGTGACCGTCGACGGCACCGTCTACACGGCGTCGCACGCAGTTGCCGTGAGCACCGGCTCTGCCGCACTCATGCCCGATATTCCGGGACTTGCCGACTCGGCGCCGTGGACGAGCCGCGACGCCACCAGCGCCAAATCGGCCCCCGCATCCCTCGCCATCATCGGCGGCGGGGTGGTTGCCGTCGAAATGGCAACCGCATATGCCAGTTTCGGCACCCAGGTTACGATCATCGCGAGGAGCGGGCTGCTCGCTGGGCAGGAACCGTTCGCGGTCGAAGCGGTGACGGATGCCCTGAAGGGCTTCGGCGTGACCCTCAGGCTCGGCACCTCCCCCACCAGCGTCGCCCGTACGGGTACCGGCGTCGAGCTCAGGCTCGGCGACGGCAGCACGGTTTCGGCCGCCGAGGTCCTTGTCGCCACAGGTCGCGTGCCCCGCACCACAGACCTCGGACTCGAGAACATCGGTCTCACTCCGGGCAACTGGCTCGACGTGGACGACACGATGCTCGTGAAGGGCTTCGACTGGCTGTACGCCTGTGGTGACGTGAACCATCGCGCGCTGCTCACCCATCAGGGCAAGTACCAGGCGAGGGCCGCGGGCGACGTCATCGCGGCGCGGGCGCTCGGGCAGCCTGTCGCCGACCAGCCGTGGGGCAAGCATGTGGCGACGGCTGACCACGAAATGGTTCCGCAGGTCACGTTCAGCGACCCTGAGGTCGCGAGCGTCGGACTCACTGCAGATGCTGCGAAGAAGGCGGGCTACGACATCCGCGTCGTGGATTACAACATCGGCTGGATCGCGGGGGCTTCTGTGCAGGCCGATGACTACAAGGGGCAGGCCCGCATGGTCGTCGACGAGAAACGCGGAGTCATTATCGGTGTGACATTCGTCGGACAGGATGTCTCAGAGATGCTGCACGCCGCCACGACTGCAATCGTCGGCGAGGTCCCCATCGAGAGGCTGTGGCACGCAGTGCCGGCGTACCCGACGATGAACGAGATCTGGTTGCGCCTGCTCGAGGGCTACGGCAGGCCGGCGTAAACACCGAGCAGGGCCGCAGCTGTCGCACCCCATGTGAAGCCCTCGGCATGATGGCGAGCCGAGACCGACAGCGCTGCGAGCCGGCGGGGGTCAGCGAGCAGTCCTTCGATGACCTGCGCCCACGCGAAAGGTTCGCGGGTGTCGACGAGCACGCCCGACACGCCGTCCGCCACAGACTCGACGAGGCCGCTGCCCCTGAACGCGACCACGGGGGTTCCGCTCGCCGCAGCTTCAATCGCAACCATGCCGAACGTCTCCGATCGTGAGGGAATCACGGCGACCGTCGAGGCGGCCAGCAGGTCGGCCAGCTCGACGCGCGCCAGGGCGCCGGCAAAGCGCACGTCGTCGTCGAGGCCGAGCTCGTGCACAATCGCTCGCAGCCGCACCCCGTACTCTTCCTCCCCGGGGGTGGGATCTCCCGCCACAACGAGCACGGGTCGAGGAGCCTGCATTGCAGCCAGCGCACGCACTGCCAGCTCCTGGTCCTTCAGCGGCTGCACACGACCGACGACGGCGAGCAGTTGCCTGCCCGGCTCGACCCCGAGGCGCTGCCGCACCGCCGCCGCGTTCGCAGCCCGGGTCGGAGTGAACCGGTCGACATCCACCCCAGGTGGCACCACCCAGATCCGTTCGGCCGGAGCACGCACCTCGTCGATCAGAGCAGTTGCTTCTGCGGCTGACCCCGCCACGATGCCGCTGGCCTGGTTCGCGAGGTAACGCTCGGTGTAGAACCTGCGCTCCCCTTCCGGCATCTGCCCGGGGCCGAGGGTCAGGTTCTTCATCGCCGCGACAGTGTGGAAGCTCTGCACGAACGGGACGCCGAGTTCGAGAGCGACCGGCAGCGTTGCAAGGCCGCTCAACCAGTAGTGCGCGTGGATCAGCTGGTAGGCCGACGAGGTTCGTCCGGCCAGGTCCGCCACGGCTTCGCCGAACTCGTCAGTTACCTCCGCCAGGCTTGCCCTGGCAAGCGGGCCATACGGTCCCGCCGCGAGCTCGTGCAGCCTGACGCCGTCGAACACCTCGGTGACGCCGGGTGCCGCAACCGCCCTGGTCAGGATGTCGACGGCAACGCCCCTGCGGGAAAGCTGCTCGGCCACGGCCATGATCGAGATGTTCATGCCTCCAGCGTCGCCGCTGCCCGGCTGTGCAATCGGCGAGGTATGCATCGAGACCATCGCGATTCTCTGGATGGCTGCCGGCATGGTGTCAC